>NZ_JADPKQ010000428.1:0-33947 GCF_023074015.1 Bradyrhizobium sp. 142 | reverse complement strand
GGCATGACCGTGAACCCGAACCCGGTCCGTGGTTACGAGGGCTTGTGCTGGGGTGTCGGACATACCGAGGCGTTCGCGGAGGGTCGCGGGGATGCCTCCGACGTTCGGAAAGCCATTGCTCCGCTGATGCCCAACGCTGGCGAGGATCACGGCTCGGTCGCTGATGTCTTTGCCAGCGTATATATATAATGTGTGCATCGAGCTGATGGCCGGCCGGGCTGCCGAAGCAATGCTGCTGAGCGATCGCGATCCTGAGCCGCCGGCCGATGATCTGCGGCAGGCGCGTGAGCTGGCCCTGCTGTTCTGCAAGAGCAAGGAAGCGATCGAAACGTTCATCGCGCATTGCGATGTCGCTGCCCGTGATTTGTTGTTGCCCTATGGCGATGTTGTGATCGTGCTGTCAACCGTGCTGCGGATCAGGCGGACGTTGGACGGCGCCGAGATCGATCGGATCATTTTGGATGTCGAGACGCGCAAGGCGTTGGCGGCTGAGCACCGGCGGCGGGCAGACTGGCGCAAGGCCGAGGTGGAGGCCGAGCGCTTTCGGGCGGAATGCGAGCCTCTCGATGCCGCGGCCTTGTCACCGTCTGCACCAGATCGATCCGATGCGGTAATCGGCGACATCTAGATCGGAAGGCGCGGCGGACGTACCCGGCCTGATGATCTTGATCGGCCCCGGCGTGCAATATCGCCGGGGCCTTATTCATGGTCCCAATGAACGGATTACGAACGCAGAGGGGTCCATCTAAGAACCAACATACCGAGTTCCGAGTTTACACAAGCGGGCAGGTTCGTAGAGATGGGTTATGCGTTATGAAGCGGATGCGGTTTATACGAAAAGCCTCGTTAAAGGCTCGGCTTGACCTAGAAGCTCAACAGCTACGTGATGAAGCGCGGTCATGCCCGCCAGGACACAAACGAGACAGTCTGCTTAGGAAGGCCCGGCAGAACGAAATCACGTCTCAGATAACCGAGTGGCTGACCCTGCCAAGATGGCAACCACCCAAGTAAGGCCACTTCAGAATCGTCAAATGGATTAGTGATTGGTGCCGATGCCTGTCGTTTTTGCGCTGGCGCTCTTTGAGAGATCGACGCGGCTTTTGCGGCCCGCTGCCGCAATTGCCGGCGCGGTCAGCGCTAGTTCAGCCTTCCTCCGTTAGCCGGGCGACAGGTTGACGGTTCACGCGGTCGAGTACGTGGATCAGCTCATCTCTGTCCAGAACGGCATGCAGGCGCTCCACCGTCTGTGCCGCATCGAATGAGTTGGAAATCACACACTCTCTGATGATACGCCGGGCATCCTGCACAGCTCGGAATAGCGCTTCCAAGTCAGGATTGTTCATCGCCTACTCCAGTAAAAGTAATTGTGAGTAAAAGTAATTGCGTGCTGGGGACGCATGTTCCTGCGGCAGATCACGACATTAGTAGAATTGCCAGTTCGGAAAAAAATCGAAACCTTCGATATGATCGCGAGTTGCAACCGGAATTTCAGGGCACGGGAGCGACAATGGATGATGAGATGCTTCCGACGGTCGCGGCTAATAGAGCGTGGACGTTGTACCTAGCGGTGCACGATGATGTTGATCCACGGGACGCACGTCGCTGCACGCTCGAACGATATCTACGGCAACGATGGCAAGCTGGGGAATGCAACGCGGAAGAGCTGACATGCCTAGGCTTGGCTCATCTCGCGCGCGTTCCGGGCGACACTTGGTAAATACGATGGGGGAGCTGAGAAATTTCGTCAGGCGGCTTGTAACTAGCAGTGCGCGACCTGACGTGGTTCTTGCGGCAATTGCCGGCCTTGTCTCTGGAATGGTCGTTCTGGCTCTGCGGTTTGTTTTCGGAGCATGTCCCTGACGTGGCGTGATCGGACAGCTCCTAGTCGGTTCTCAATCGTCGAACGACGCGAGAAAAAAAGCCCGCGCGGGGACCGGCGGGCTTTGAGGGTCTACCACTTCTGACGACCAAACCAATCGTTGAGTTCTTTTTTGGCTTGATCCTTTTGGTAGCCGTAGCGCTGCTGGAGCTTTCCTTCAAGCTGGTCTTGCTTTCCGTCAATGGCGTCTAAGTCATCGTCCGTCAGCTTGCCCCATTGCTCCTTCACTTTGCCCTTTACCTGCTTCCAGTTCCCTTCGATGCGGTTCCAATCCATAGCGTCCTCCTCCGGTTGGAGGACAATGCAACGCGGCAGCACGAGCGGAGTTCGAACGGGGAGCCGATTATGTGCGCACCGCATAGGACGACCTCGTGCGCCGAACCGAAAATCAAAATAGCTAAGCACCCGGCGGAACGTCAGGAGCGATCCCGGAATGGCTGTCGCCAAGAGCCCGCTCAACCTCCGACGCGAGCACGGTCAAGTGCTCAGCAAGTTTCGCGAACAGCTCCCGCTTTTTCGGGTCCGTCGCCAGATCACGAATGAGGGCACATTCGGCGGCGTCGGTGCGGAGCTTCTCCAGCCGGACTTGCATGTCCTTCATCGGCAGCCTCGCTGTTCCCTTGCCGGAACATTACAAATACCTGCCTCCGACCACAAGTGAACACGGCGATCATCTGATCGGGATTAGCGTGCCGGGGCATGGCGGACGTCCCCATCCGCCGGCCCATCGGACCGCCGGCCCCCGTCCTCACCCTCCGCCGCAAGGGGCCGGCTGGCCCGAGGCGGCTTTGCGCAACATCAAAGCGAGATCGGCTACTCCCGATAGGCTGGACGTGTAGCCGAACAACCTCTGTCAGGCTGCTGAGGTTATGAGACCCGGGCTCCTAGGTACACCGGGCCTCGCCTTGATTGCTTATTCTGCGTCCCGCCATGGCTGACTGCTGCCAAGGTCTCACCATGTCGAGGCGACGGGAGTCTCAACATGTCCGCCAAAGATTACGCCGACGACCTCAGCGCGACCGTGCGCTATGCACTAGAGACAACTCGTGCAATCGCGGTCTGTCCCTTTCACTCCGAAGTGAGCATCCGAGTGGGTGACGATGCGGCTGAAAGCCATGCCTTCGAACGCGCCAAGAGGATCGTCAGGAGCGATGGTGCGAATTGGGAGCCGAAGGCTCTTATGGATGAGATTGGTCGGCAGCTAAGCGAAGCGGCAGATGGTGAATGCCCCCGCTGCGCGTCGCAATGAAGCGATGCAACAGTGCAGTGCGCTCAGGCTTGCGCACGAGATCAGCCGCTCTAGTGCGGCTCGCGATTATCGGCTATCTCGCGCGCCGCCAGATTTAACTCCAGCTCTCTGAGGTGTTCGATCAACTGCTCTACGATCTCCTCGCAATCGGATGGCGTCAGTGAATGCACGCCGCGCGATGTCAGTTGGTTCTGGAGGATCGTCGCCATCATGGCTTTAACGCTCATGGGGCCTCCGGCTGAGAAATTCGATCGTCCTGAAATTCAATCTGAAGTAGACGCCCAAGATCGATGATGCGCAACGTCCGTAGGACTACGGACAGCGGGTGGACCGCAGCGCACAATTAGATGATGGTTTCCTTCTTCCGCGCGCTTGGTCTGGCGCTACTTCTTGACCAGTATTCCCATCGTTCGCGCCATTCGCCTCACTGATCCGGCGTGGCGGCCTAGTTCGGCGGCAATCTTCGATGCGCCGACGCCTGCCGGGCGAGCTTGACCAATCGCTCGATCTCCCACTCGGCCCATTGCTTTGGCTTCGGTGTCTTCATGGTACGGCACTCAACCTGCCGCCCTGCCTACCAGGGAGCCTAGTTGCCGACACTTAGCGGTAGCGCAGTCGCTCCGATGTGAAGCCAAACCGAAAATCGATACGCAGCAAGCGCGCCATCAACTGCCTGATTAGCTGTCAGAAAACCATTAAAATCGTTCTAGTTCATAATCATAATGACTCTGACGCAAAACCAAAAATTAAGGTGGGAAAAAACACGGGAGGTTGGAATGGAAACCGTACAGCGCTTGCGCGCGATGGCGTGCAGTGCCGACAGAGCGCCGCGTATCATCCAGACAAAAGCTGGAAGCTGCTCGCTGAGGCCGACTATTGGGAGCATTTGGCGGCTGCTGCGCTCTCAGAGCAGCTGAAGGACTCCGCCGCTGCGAATGACTTAGCTGCTGCTTAGTCGCAATTCGTCTCGGTTCGAATTTCATCGGGGGGCTACCAGCATGAGTATTCGCAGTCGCACTTACAATTTTTCTCTTCTCCACGAACGGCATCAGACGCTTGCTCTTCAGCTTACAGAAGTGCGGATGCTTCGAGCGCGCTTACGGCTGGCGGAAGCAAGGACTATCGTCAGAAGACGTCTTGCCGCCAAATCGCGGCTGAAATCCACCATCTGGCATTAACGGAACATTGGCCTCATCGAGCTGCCCTCGGAGCTTCAGCCCGATATAGAGGGGAGGGCTGCGCGACTTGCCTCTTCGATGCGACTTGCCTCTTCGATGCGGCCGTATGGCGCGCGTTATCCCTGATGTGCTGTGGCCCAATTTGGAACTCCGAAACGCCGGCTTAATTGTATTAATTGGTAACTAGTCGTGATGGCCGGAGGCCCTCATGGCAAGCAATGACCTTGAACTAATGTCTGTAACTGAGCTGTGGGATCTCCATGAACAGGTCCTTCGGAAACTACGTAAGAAGATAGCGGCAAAACAGGCCAAACTCGATGAACGGCTGCGTAGAATTGGAGTGGCCAGTGAGCGCCATCCCTATCGCCCGGTTCGTCGCAAGTATCAGAACCCGAACGATCCCCGACAGACTTGGTCCGGTCGAGGCAGATGTCCCAGTTGGCTTACGGCCGAGCTTCAATCAGGCAAAAGGCTGGACGATTTTCTGGTCGATCGAACACGTATGCAGCTGCATCGCCGAAGCGGGTAAATTCGGTGCTCGGTCCAGATGCTGTGAACGCAAACGTGGCCGTTACCGGCCTGGCGTTGGTCGGCTCGTCGCATCACGACCTTAAGCCATCATCCGGCAACGGCCGTGGCAGCGCCTTCGCCTCGTCCCCGGCACGTGCATCCAAACTTCGCGCCGGTTAAGGAATTTATTACCGGTCACTGTCACCATTTACATATAGGTCGCACTAATGCGGCAGCACATTCTGAAAACAGTCTAATACTTCGATACGCCCGGTTGGCGGTCTCTTGCAGGAGGGACCGAATGTTTAAGGGCTTCACGGTGGCAGTTGTGGCGCTGATTAGTACAGCGCAACTGGATCAATACCTAACCAACGGTCGGTACACCGACGCGGCCATGGCTATGTTGCGGCAAATCAGGCATGCGTTTGGGTTTTGAGATGTCCCTCAGGGATAACTTTGAGGCGCGTGATGGAAGGCATCGCATGGGCTGATCTCGATGCGAATGAGCAACGCGCCATTGCGATATTGGGAGCTGGACTTTCTATCGAGCTGTGTGACCCCGGTTGCTCTCCTGACCTTACGGCGGCTCGGTCTGATCGTAGGCTCCCATTTGACGGCTGCCGCACACGGTCTGCGGAGGGGCGTCGTTTTAGGCGAACTCGGGGCGCGTGATCGCGTGACGTAACCTTATTGGCGCGCGCCAATCCTAGCGTGGTCAGGAGAGCTATGAATGAGGCTCGGGGGTATGGAAGATGTCAGGAGCTATTGGGCTGATCGTGGAGGGTTACGTTTCGCTCAAGGACCAGAAGGCTCTCGATGAGCTTCGGATGCAGCGCTGGAAACTTATCGCAGACCTGAACGAGTGTACCGGGATCGACTGCACGAGTACTATCCAGCGGATCGAGGAAGACATCGTCGTGATTGAGGCTGGGCTCGCGCGTTTGAACATGCGGGATCGGCAATGACGGAGCGGGACAAGGGGTTTCCTGCATCCAGGTTCTTGGTTCGCCAGGGGTCCAAGGGCTGGATGGTTTACGATCGGCAACGTAGGGGACCAGTAGTGGTTGGGACCAGTCTGGCGGTCAATTTGACCAACGAACAAGCCGAGCGCATAGAGCAGACGCTCATCGATAAGCGCGAACGTGGGATCATCGTCGATTAGGACAGCGTCCAGCCTCACTCTATTACGGCGTTGGGTGGATTGTGTGCAACGTGATAGGGGGCTTAATGACATACTGTATAGTCGTCAGAGCATCTGGACGAGAGCTAGATCGCTTGCGGACACATGCTGCGCATATTGCGCGCGATCAGAAATCAGATTGGTGGGTGGAGACAACTGAGAAAGGAAAAACATTTTGCTTTGAACACGCAAACGCGAGGGCCTCATTCAGGGCGGACTGCGAAAGAGACAGTATTCAGTTCAGCGAAGTCTAATCGGCGCTAAGAGATTGAGAGGCCAACTATCGAAAGCAGCTCCCGAAGTGCTCTCGGTCGTCAGGCGAGACGCTCGAAATCCACGCCACGCGCGTTCGGGCATCGATCTAGCACGTCGGCCGGTTAGCTGCGTGCCGGGCGGTGGCGGCATGCCCCAGCGCATCAGCGTCATCTCGGTCCCGGCTTGCGTGTTGCGGATCACGGGGACTGGATAATCGGGGAAGACGTCGGGCATCGGCTGCAAGTTCCCAAACGTGCGGTTGACGACGCGGAAGAGCGCGAGGATGGCAGCGTGGTTGGGTGTGATGCTGTAGAGCTCGCATGGAGAACACCGGCCGCCGACCTACTCGACCATTCGCTCCTTGGTGGGCCGCAGGCTGCGGAGGTAATAGCCCCGTGCCTGAACGGCTGATTTGATTTCGTCGCTGACCTTGAGGACTCGTTTTCTGCTCTTACGCCACTTAAGTGCAGAGTAAAGCACGGGCACGCCAGAGCCTGTAGTTAGAACGAGCAAGTCGCGCTTGCCATTGCGATAGACATCAAACACGGTCCGCCCCTGTCTAATTATATAGAACTAAGAATGAAATATGTTTGGTCGTCTCAATCGATGAGCTTAGTACCTCGAATGGCTGTGCGGGTTGTAAATCTGCAACGCCCGAGACTTTTTTGCTTCACCGCGTTCCGAAATTGGAACGAACTGATCCAAGCCCGGACCATCGCCAAATTGAGCGCTGACAGCTACTTCAGCGATGCGGTGAACGGTACGAGACAGCGGTTCTGAAACACGCCGGGCATCGGCGGCAGGTTGCCGACGTTGCGGTTGAGGGCGCGGATGGCTTCATGGTGATGCTGTAGAGGCTGCACATGGTTTGACCAATGGGATCGGGCACTTGCGGTCGGTCGAGTTGAAGAGCCTTACCGAATTTCCGCCACCTGCGTGGGCAATTCCGCAGATGTTCGAAATCCCCCGCTGTCATCACTGCGAAGACGAGTTCGCCCCAGAAGAGCTAACCATCCTTCCGCCACCGCACGGGAGGGCGAGCTGATCCGGTGCATTGAGATCGTGTTCCGTCGAACTATCGCGAAGCTACCGCGCGGCGACAATTGATGCCCCAGCGCATCAGTGTCATCTCGGTCGCCGGCTTCTGTGTTGCGGATCACGGGCGCGGGATAGTCTGGGAAGACGCCGGGCATGGGCGGCAGGTTGCCGATGTAGCGGCTGACGACGCGGAAGAGCGCGAGGATTACACCCAGAACGATCCTCGCTCTTCCGGGGGCTCATTCAGCCATATCAGAGCCTCTCGCGGTTCTAGAAACAAGACGCGCTCTTCCGTGATTAATGTTGGCTCACCGCTGGAAAGATAAAGGATGAAGCCCCTGCGATGGTCGTGCAGTAGTGCCTCTCTGGCGAAGCTTTCTGAGAGAGATTGAGTATCGATGAACGGAACAGTTCGAGAGGAAATAAGCTGCACTTGAGGGGCTCGTCTTACTGTGAACGAACGAGACGTCTTTCTGCGTTCGTCTTGCCCTTGGCGGTAACAAAATGAACGCCGACCTGAGGGCCATCAACCCAGATCAGCTCGCACCGCCGGAATGCCAGACCAGTGGAGGATAGCACCAGGAAAAATTCCTGTGCTTTCAGAGGGTCGGTTGAGCCCTCGACCTCAAGTTTGGCACCGCTTTCAGAGGCATCGAGAAGAATACAGCTTCGCCGCCATGTTCCATCTACACCCATGATGCCGACAGTATGCTTGTGTTCAAACCGAACACGGTTTGCCGTTCGATTATTTCCCATCATCTGCAATCCCCAATTCCAAATCACTTTCTTCTAAAGTAAATGCGCTGCCTCCCTGCGCGCGGTTTCAATGCGCATATCGATCGTGGCAGACTGCGCCAGTAACGTCGCTCTCGTCGCTTCATTCAAATTGGTCTGTCCGATGATCAACCGGATGCAAACATTCGCGAGTTCAAGAAGAAAGATGGCCTGACGGGCGTCATCCGTCGTTTGAATGTCTAGAGCTTGAACTTGCGACAACAGAGCGGCGACGTTCGCCAATGTAAGGCAGTCTCTGGCACGAGGGACTTGTCTCAGATTTCCCTTTGTAAGGCCGCTGAAATTTTAGCACTGACGACATTGTCGCAAATCTCATTTGCGCGTCGGCCGTTATGACGTTGCTTCGTCGAAAGTGATCAAAAAAAGCGATGAAGAAAATGCAGCTACACGCGAGACAGCGATCGGACAGGCCAACTTTGACTAGGCTTGCAGTGACAATCACGGCTGCACCGATCTGCAAGTGGAGTGCCCGTGTTCAAATGTCACGCCGAAGTAGTTAACAAACCTTTATACGGTTGCGCACAGTCGGTATTGCGGTATCCAAGTTGTATAAAAACGTCATCGAAATTCGGCAAGGATTGGCTTGCGGGGCGATCCGGGAAGACGTTGGGGCGTCGGCGGCAGGTTGCCAACGTAGCGGCTGGCCACGCGGAAGAGTGCGAGGATGGCGGCTTGATTGGTGGTGATACTGTAGATGCTTGCACATAATGGCAGCGTTACTGCTGATCCTTCGGAATGGCCCCGCCTGCCGCGTCCGGGACCGACGTCGGACTCGACTCTTCGGCTGGCCTACCTGTTCTTAGCTCCGGCGCCGCCGTGCATTCGCCCGCCCAGAGCTTCGTTCCCTTGACCGTTCCGACGAGCTTGCAGCCAACAGGCGCCCTCGGCTTCGCTTGAACGAGCGGCTTCGCGCCAACGGTCGGTCCCTTGGTCCCTTTGCCGGTGTCGCGCCTTGAGCGAGCGCGATCGTGGGAATGAACAACATAGCGAAGCAAAGCGCTGATCTCATAAAGCGGCTCCAGTTCTTCAAGACAAAAATCAGATTACTGATTTGTTGGCGCGCGCCAGATCCTCCAGTGCGTCGGACAAATTAAAACCGGCTCATGGGCCCAAGCATTGTACCAAACCCCCAATTTTCGGCGGCATGGAAAGCTCAGTGGCATAATGCCGGTCTTATCAAGTTCGCCAACTTCCAAGTCGCAATCTTCCGGCGCGAGTTGGATCGGTAGCCACCGCACAGCCCGACACGACATCCCTTAAAGCCTAGAGGGCATCTGTAACTATTGCCGCCACCCGCCCATGGAAGATACCGATCTGTCTGAACGCATCCTGCCGCTCTGATCCCTCGGGAAGCCGTTGCGCGGCCTCCCATAAGCTCGTTAGCAACCGCACTAAGTCTTTCATTTCATCGGCCTCGGACATTCCAACTGTGCGTCGGGTCAACGTTGAGTCCTCATGCTAGGAACGGAAAAATATCGGGTGAGCCGCGACATGATAGCGCGGCGAGTAAGGGAAGAGAGTAACGCAAAATGGCAGTATCGATGCATTTGCCGCGCGGAAGTAGTGGCGCAGCAAAAGGTGCTCTTCTCCACGCACTTTGCGTAGCATCGATCTTCATCTTTCACTCATGTTGAATACGAGGATCAGCCAGCTCTGGCGGCATCCCTGTGTCATGGCAACATGGTGTTGGTCCAAACACTAACCAAAAGTCAGACTATATTTTCCGGTGCAAGCCGGAGGAAATGAGAGAAGCAACCAGCCTGATTTTCGTTTCGGCTTTCAGATCTCTTTCGAAACGCAACCATTCCGTGAAGGCTGCCACATAACATGATCCTGTCTCAGGCGTAGCGTTCTGTTCTGGTATGGGGATCGAGGCTATGCAACGCGGCAAGGCGATCATGGCGTTGGGTGAGCGGCTGCTCAAGTTCGCTGAGGAGACTCGCCGCGCCGCGCGATTGTTGCCCCCCGGAGAAGGACGTGAGACCCTGCTAAGAAAGGCGCGTCAGGCTGAGGCGACCGCGAATGTTGAGAAATGGCTTTCGTCACCAGGGTTAAGACCGCCGGCCTAGCTCGCTGCGAATGCGGGACGATTTCTAGAGGAATTGTGAAAGTGAAATTGCGGGGGCGCGTCAGGTGAAATTTACAAACACTTCGGACTGGGGTCTCTTGGCTCTTTACGAGAGCGTGCGCCGTGAAGTCAGCGCGGACCTGCGAAATGACGTGCGCTATCGTTTCATAGGTGAGAACGCCAAGCAGTACGCGGAGAAACTGCGAGAGGAACTGGTTCGTCGGCAGCTACCGTTTACTCCGATAGATTGGCCACAGACAGTGCTAAGCGTTTCTTCGTCGTCAGCACAACGGCGACGAGCTTATTTTGTATTGAACTGATGGGACCGGCAGATGAGCGACAAGGCTTCGCTTCCGTCCAGATTTTTGGTTCGTCAGGGGTCTAAGGGTTGGATGGTCTACGATCGGCAGCGAAGGGGGCCGGCAATGGTCGGGACCAGGCCAGCGGTCAATCTAACGAAAGAACAAGCCGACCACATCGAGCGGAAGCTCATGGCGGAGGGGAAGGCAAGCGTTGAGTTGCGCCCAGGCGCTAGGTGATAATGCGCGAATTGTCAGGCGAGGGTGGGACGATGGTCACTAAGCGAGCTTACTTGGGACGCTACAGGGACACCAATACCACAGCCTGTTGATTTCTATGGCAAATTACGGCGCATCATTCTCCCACAAGGGAGAAGGAAGAAGCGATCACCCCTTCAACCGCTCCGCATGCCAGTGCAGATGGTCGCTCATGAAGGTCGAGATGAAATAATAGCTGTGGTCGTAGCCCGCCTGGCGCCGCAGCGTCAGCGGGATGCCGGCTTTGGTGCAGGCGGCTTCCAGCAGTTCGGGGCGAAGCTGCTCCTTCAGGAAATTGTCGGCCTCGCCGACGTCGACCAGGAAGCCTGAGAACTTCGCGCCGTCCTCGATCAGCGCCACCGTATCATGCGTGCGCCAGCTCTCCTTGTTGGGCCCGAGATAACCGGTCAGCGCCTTGATGCCCCAGGGCACCTGTGATGGCGCCACGATCGGCGCGAACGCGCTGGCCGCGCGATACCGGTGCGGATTGCGCAGCGCCACCGTCAGCGCACCGTGGCCGCCCATCGAATGGCCCATCACCGATTGGCGCCTGGCATCGACCGGAAAACTCTCCGCCACCAGCTTCGGCAATTCGTCAGTGACGTAGCTCCACATGCGGTAGTTGCGCGAAAACGGCTCCTGCGTCGCATCGACATAAAAGCCGGCCCCCAGGCCGAAATCATAGGCGTTGTTGGCATCGCCGGGCACGTCGGGCCCGCGCGGGCTGGTGTCGGGTGCGACGAAGATCAGGCCAAGTTCGGCGCAAGCGCGGCGGAATTCGCCCTTCTCGGTGACGTTGGCATGCGTACAGGTGAGCCCGGAGAGATACCAGACCACGGGCAGCCTGGCGCCCTGCGCATGCGGCGGAACATAGACCGAGAACACCATGTCGGTTCCGGTCGCCTGGCTCGCATGGCGATACACGCCCTGCACGCCGCCATAGGATGTATTGGTCGAGACAGTCTGGATCGTCATGCCTTGGGCTCCATGGCATCTAACCACATCAACATTGCAACGCTTGTGTGACCGAATTTGTGCGGGTGCGCAAAGCTTGGTGTAAGGTCAGGCAACGCCGCTGTCGATCGCCAGCCGCACCAGCTCGACCGAGGTCTTGACCCCGAGCTTCTGGCGCATGAGCGAGGAGGTGTTGGCGACCGTCTTGTAGGACGATTGCACCAGCCACGCGATCTCGGACAGGCTCTTCCCCGCGCTGAGCAGCCGCAGGATCTCCATCTCGCGCGCGTTCAGCTTCGATAGCGGGTTTTGTGCCAGTGTCGGTCCGGCGAAGGCGATGCTGCGGGCGATCGCGCTCGGCAGATAAGTGCCGCCGCTGCCGACGGTGCGGATCGCCTCGACGAGATCGTCGGGATCGCCGGTCTTGGAGACGTAACCCTTGGCCCCGCATTCGATGGCGCGCGCGGCGAAAGCGGGGTCGTCGTTCATGCTGAACATGATGATGCGGGCCTCGGGCGCGCGATCGAGGATGCGCCGCGCCAGCTCGAAGCCGGAAACGGTCGGCAGGTTGATGTCGATCACGCAGAGGTCGGGTCGCTCGACGATGAAGACGCATTCGCCATCCTCGGCGTCGGCGGCCTCGAGGATCTCGATCTCGCCTTCGTCGGCCAGCACGGCGCGGCAGCCGGAGGCGACGATGGGATGGTCGTCGACGATCAGAATGCGCATAGGCGTTCCCCGCAACAACATCCCGGCCTGTTTCGCGCCGCATGATGCCGGACGAGACCGATGCGCGGATATCGTGTCTCATGTCGGGCCATGCAACCCGGCCGGGATTGCTGTACGCTTTTGATTAGATATCGAGCGCTTCGGGTCTGTCAACGCTATCGCAAAGACTCGAGCACGCGGAGCACGGGCAATACCAATGTGGCAAAATCTATCCTTGCGCGGGCGCATCAACCTGCTGCTGGCGCTGCTGCTGGCGCTGGGGCTCGCCGTCAACATCGGCCGCCAGGTCGCGGAGGCAGGACCACGTGTGCAGGCCGAGGACCAGAGCGTGATCCGGCTCGCGCGCGAGTTCATTGAGATGATCGTTGCCGATCTCAACGAGGCGCCCGATCCCGACGCCAGATTGAACCAGATCGCGCGCGATCTCAGCCGTCTGCGCCATGTCAGCATCGCGCTCAGGGACGGCGCCGGGACCCCGCTGACGCCGCCGCGGGCCGAGGCCGACGACGAGACGCGCGGGCCGCCGCCCTGGTTCGTCAGCCTGGTTCATCCCGAGCAGACCGCGGTCAGCGTGCCCGTCTCGATCCACGGCAAGCCTGGCTCGCTCGTCATCACCTCGCACCCCAATGACGAGATCGCCGAGATCTGGGACGGCATCGTGAGCCAGCTCGAGGTCGGCTCGGTGATCGCGCTCGCGCTGTTCCTGGTGATGATGACGGTGGTCGGCCGCGCGCTCGGGCCGCTCCAGTCGTTGGCGCAAGTGATGGCCGAGCTCGAAAGCGGACGCTATGAGGCCCGGGCCGTGCCGGGCGGCGCACCCGAACTTTCAGCGATCTGCACCAGACTCAATCATCTGGCGGCGACGCTGGGGGAGGCGATCGAGGACAAGCGGCGCCTTGCCGAGCGTAACGTGTCGCTCCAGGACGTCGAGCGCAAGGAGATCGCCCGCGAGCTGCACGACGAGTTCGGGCCGTATCTGTTCTCGCTGCGCGCGCATGCCAGCGCGCTGGCCAAGCAGGCGGACGGGCGCGTCCCGAGTGTGGAGGCCGTGCGAAAACACGGCAGCGCCATGCTGGAGCAGATCAACGCGCTGCAGCAGTTCAACCGCCGCGTGCTGGAGCGGCTGCGGCCGGTCGGCCTCGCCGAGCTCGGCCTGCGCCAGGCGCTGGAATCGCTGTCGCGGCTGTGGCGCGAGTCGCATCCCGATGTCGCGATCGAAACGTCGATCTCGCCCGCGCTCGGGACAACCGGGGAAACGGCAGATCTCACCATCTACCGCACCGTGCAGGAAGCGCTCACCAACGTGTTCCGCCATGCCGGCGCGACCTCGGTCAACGTCGTGATCGAGCCGGTGGAGCAGCCGGGGCGCGACGGCCGCGGCTGCGCCCTGGTGCGGGTCAGCGATAATGGCCGCGGCATGGACCCGGGCCAGACGCTCGGCTTCGGCCTCGTCGGCATGCGCGAGCGGATTCTGGCGCTGGGCGGCACGCTCAGCGTCGCCTCCAGCGAGGGCGGGTTGACCGTGGAAGCCCTGGTTCCGACGGCATCGGCCTGACCCGCGCGGACGGGAAGCGGGAAGAATTCCCGATTTTGTCAGGAAAACGGGCGCCGAGATCGCCCGACCTTTTACGGCTGGCGCATGCACGGTGGCCGACTACACTCGTCTCAAACAAACGGCAAATTGGCCGCAAAAAAAGCAGACGAACGTGGTTGCGGATGGGACGGCAGGGATGGGCGTGCGAAGGCTGTTGATTGTCTCGGTATCGACGGGGCTGGCGTCTGGAATTGTGCTCGGGACGGAGGCGCGGGCCGCGCAGGACGAAGAGACCAACGTTCAAAACCTGCCGGCAATCGAAGTGGTGGCGCCACGGCAGGCCCCGAGGCGTGCGCCATCGCGCGCGCCGGTACGTTCTGCGAGCGCCGCAAAGCCCAGCAACAGACTGTACGTCTACCCGACCTCGCCGGGCACCGGCAGAGGCCTCGAGGTCGACAAGGTTCCCTCGGCGATCAACGCCGTCGATGCCAACCAGATCAAGCGCACGGGATCGCTGAACGTCACGGACGCGCTGCGCGACAACATCGCCGGAATCAACATCAGCGAGGTCACCGGTAATCCGTTTCAGCCGGATATCGAATTCCGCGGCTTTGTCGCCTCGCCCGTGACGGGCACGCCGCAGGGCCTTGCCGTCTACCAGAACGGCGTCCGCATCAACGAAGCTTTCTCCGACGCCGTCAATTGGGACCTGATCCCCACCGCCGCGATCAGGTCGGTCACGCTGGTGACCAACAATCCCGCCTTCGGCCTCAACGCGCTGGGCGGCGCCATCAACCTGCAGATGAAGGACGGCTTCAGCTACCAGGGCGCCGAAATCGACATGATGGGCGGCTCGTTCGGCCGTATCCAGGGCTCGGCGCAGTGGGGCAAGCAGGTCGACAAGAACTACGGCGTCTACGCGGCGCTCGAACGCCTGCACGACAACGGCTTCCGCAATTTCTCGCAATCGGACGTGCGGCGCTTCTACGGCGATGTCGGCTACAAGGCCGGCGACAGCGAATTCCACGTCAACATGGGGCTCGCCAAGAACGATTTCGGCGCTAGCGCCACCGTTCCGGCCGAGCTGCTGGATAAATATTGGGGCGCGACCTACACGACGCCGCAGATCACCAGCAATCGCGTTGGCTACGTCAACCTGACGGCCAAGGCGGACGCGACGCCGACCTGGACGCTCGAAGGCACGGCGCATGTGCGCCGGTTCGAGCAGAAGATCGTCGACGGCAATCCGACCGACGTGCAGGAATGCGCTATCGCGGGGCTGTTGTGCTTCGGCGACGATGCCACCTCTGCGAATGGTGCGAACGGCGCGCAGCTTGCCAATCCCTTTGCGTCTGGAACGATCCTAGGCGAGATCGACCGCGGCTCGATACGTTCGACCAGCTTCGGCGTATCGGGACAGGCGACCAATGTCGATCAGTTGTTCGGGCATGACAACCGCTTTGTGGTGGGGTCGACCTATGACGCCGGCGTGACGCGCTACAACGCGATCGCCGAAATCGGTTCGATAGCAGAAAACTACGTCGTCAGCGGCAGCGGCGTCTTCCTGGGGCCGTCCGGCACGACCGAAACCGGCCTGACCGGTCCCGTTTCGCTGCGGACCGTCAATCAATATAACGGCCTGTATGCCATGGACACGTTCAACGTCACCGATGCCTTTGCCGTCACGGGCGGCGGCCGTTTCAACGTGGCGCGCATCTCGCTGCAGGATCAGCTCGGCACCGCGCTCAACGGCAATCATACCTTCACCCGTTTCAATCCGGTGATCGGCGGCACCTACAAGATCACGCCCGAGCTGACGGCCTATGCCGGCTATTCCGAGGCCAACCGCGTGCCGACGCCGCTGGAGCTCGGCTGCTCCGATCCGAACAATCCCTGCCTCATTGCGGCGTTCCTCGTCTCCGACCCGCCGCTGAAGCAGGTCGTGTCCAAGACCGTGGAAGCGGGTCTGCGCGGCACCAGGGAGCTCAACATCGGCACGCTCGGATGGAAGATCGGCGGCTTCCGCGCCACCAACTACGACGACATCCTCGCCATCCCCGTTCCCGGGCGAACCGGCTTTGGCTATTTCTCCAATGTCGGCCGCACGCGGCGGCAGGGGCTTGAGGCCGAGGTCAACATCAAGTCTCCCACGCTCCAGTTCCAGGCGAGCTACGCCTTCGTCGATGCACGCTTCCTCGATGCATTGACCCTCGGCTCCAACAGCCCGTTTGCCGATCCGACCACCGAGACCATCCAGGTCTCTCCCGGCAACCAGATCCCGGCGATCCCGCGCCATCGTATCAAGCTTGGCATCGACTACGCCCTGACCGACGTCTGGAAGGTCGGCGGCAACGCGATCTTCGTCTCCAGCCAATATCTGGTCGGCGACGAGTCCAATCAATACGCAAAGCTGCCGTCCTACACCGTGTTCAATCTCCACACCTCCTACCAGGTGACCAAGAACGTCCAGCTCTACGGCCGCGTCGACAACATCTTCGACAGGCGTTATGCGACCTATGGGCAGTTCTTCGACAGGGGCGCGTTGCCCAACTTCGCTAGCGGCGGCGCCGACTTCAGCGACCCGCGTTCGCTCAGCCCGGCGCGGCCCCGTGCGTTCTACGCGGGGATGCGGGTGACGTTCTAGGACGGGGGGCCAATCATCCTCTACGGTCCTTCCGCTAGACCCGCGAGCGCCATCGCTGCTCTGAGTTCATGCACCGTCGCCGTTCCCCCGCCGGCAGCCTGGAACGCCAGAGGGGCCGGATTCAACGGAAGCCGGGTCACGTTGGCCGGGCCGCGTGGCGGCTCGAATATCATCGCCTGGCTTGCGCCGAATGGAATCCGATCGAGCTGCCGAATGGCGCTGCGCATCTCGCGCAGTCCGGCATTCAGAGGCATCGCAAGGGGCCGCTGATCGGACCAGACGCCGAGCGCGCGGGCTGCATCCGGCAACCCGGCCCCGGTCTGCCATGGATGGCCGATGGGCTGCGCCGTCTCCTTCAGAATTTGGAACAGCCGTTCGACCCGGTGGGCATCCTTGGCGATGAAGCTGCCCTTGAAGTCGGCGTGGTCGGCGAGGATCAAGGCTGCAAGCGCGGCAACGTGAGCAGCTGCGAGCGAGGTGCCGTCGCAGACGGCGTAACCGTCCGGCGACTGGCAGGCAATGACCGCAACACCGGGCGCGCACAGGTCGAGTTCGGACCCGCGGCAGGAAAACGGCGGTACGAACAACCCGCCTGCCGCCGCAGTGGCGGCTGCGGCCTGCGCCGCCTGCGGACTGTCTTCCGCGAAGCTTCCCATCCGTCCGACCGCACCGACCGCCACGACATGCGGAGAACAGGCCGGAAACAGTATGCGTTCTCCAGAGTTGCCGGCGGCAGCGACGATGCTGACGCCTTGCTGCTTGGCCATGGCAATGTGCTGCTCAACCAGCACGGAGCCGCGCTCGCAACCGACTCCGACGCACGCCACGTCGATGCCGTTTTGCAGGCAATCATCGAGCGCCGCGATCAGGTCACTGCAACGGGCATCTAGGGGAAGCTTGCAAACATGCAGCTCGCTGTCCGGGGCGTAGCCGCGGATGCCGTGATCTGCCTGCGCAGCCGCATGGATGATGCTTGCGCAAGGCGTGCCGTGGCCAGTGACGTCGTTCGACCATGAGCGATCTTCGCCACGTCGGGCATCGATACCGTGCTCGATGTCAGCCAATAGCTTGTGGCTGGTCGCCACGCCGCTGTCGATGAGCGCGATCTTGACGTCAGCTCCACGGCAATGGTCGGGAATCTGATCGAAGCGCATCGCTTCGCCGCCCCAATCCAGCCCGCGAGGCAGCGGCAACGGTTTCAGGGTGAGGGTGTTCACCGCATCGGCCTCGATATTGGGCCGCTGTTGCCACAAGCCCCAATGGCCGGAGCGTGCGCTGACGAAAATGGCGGCGATTGTTTCCGGCACTTCGTCCCGCAGCGTCAGATCGACGTTGCCATCACGGTCCGTCCGTCCTTGAGCTGACGCCTGCTCGCCGACGAGCTGCACAGTTGCCTGCTCCACAGGCGCACCTGCTTCGCTGAGGACCCGGATCGTCACCTTGAAGTCCGGCCCGAGTGCGGTCATCGTCGTGGCCGTCGGGATGAAAGAGGAGGCCGGGCCGGCAAAGGATGCAGCTCGCAGATGGCTGTCCGGCTCGATGATCAAGCTGCCGGCCGTGGAGCGGCGCAAGGCGGCGGCGGCTTCGTCGGGCATGCGCACGACCGCAATTGGCGGGCCACTGACGCCGCGCTGGTCGTGGGTCCACAGGATGTTGCCGAACTGGTTCAGTTGTTCGGCCAGCGTTTGAGCGCTGATGCCGGCGCCCGCTGGCGCGATCATGTATTGAGTGCTGCGCACTGGTTTGCGTCGATTGTCGCTCGAGGTCGGTCGCGCATCATCTGAACTCGTTGCCATGGCGTCGCCTCCTTTGATCTCAGTGGATAGAAGACTGCGTGCGATCGATCGAGGCCTGTCTCAGCAACGGAAGGCGGGGATCGGCTGCGCGGGCCGCTTCGATCGCGCGATAGGCGAAATAGATCAGGTTGAAGGCCTGCGCATAATCCCGCTCGGTAAACTTGTTGGCTGCCTGGGTGACGATCGAGACGCAGTTTTCCAGGCCCGCATGCTGTACAGCGTTGGCCTCGAGATAGGCAGAGAGCGAGCGCAGCGATTCTGCGATTATGTCTCCAATCATGTTTTCCGCAGCCTGATGATCGAGCACCGGGTTCGGTATTGGGAAGGTGCCGGGCATGGTCCGGAACGGCTGCTCGAATCCTTGGGACTGCAGGCGCAAGAGCAGCGGCATCAGATTGCCAAGCAGGCCCACGAGCTGCTGAATGTCCGACGAGTGCCGCTGTGACGCGGTTGCGGCAGAGGGATTGGAATCCGACATGAGGGTTCTCCTTCGGGGAAGCGTGCGCAACGGCAGGCGAGACCGCCGCTTTTGGCGGCGGTCGCGCCTTACCGCACGGTCAGATCATCCGCTGCTGGCCGTAGGCCTGAAGGTTACTGATGACCTGGGGAATGACGCCGATCAGCTGGCGGGTGATGTCGGCGACATCCTGCTGCGTCAGTTGTCGCTGTTGCTGGCCAAAGCCCGTCGGACCGCCGAACGCCGCCTGGAACTGCGGCGCGCCGAACTGCGTACCCCACATCTGCGCTGGCTGAGTCTGCGTGGGATAGCCGAGACCGAATTGACCGGGGCCTCCGAATTGACCCTGACCGGGACCGCCGTGCATGGCCGAATGCTGCATTTGGGGCTGGCTCTGCAGCATTCCCACGATCTGCGGCACGATGGGCAGGATCTGCCGCACGACTTCGCTCACGTCTTGCGGACTTAGCTGCCGCGGCGCCTGGCCGTAAGCCGCATAGCCCATTCCTGCGAATGGAGTTTGAGCCTGGGCGAGAATTTGAGGCAGCGCTGGTACCAATTGCCGCACGACCTCATTCACGTCCTGTGGCGAAAGCTGGCGCTGTTGGCCGCCCCAGGGCTGCTGACCCCAGCCCATTTGCCCGCCCCAGCCGGGGCCATATCCAGACGCGCCAAAGGTCGGCTGACCGCCGAACTGCCCGTATTGCTGTCCATAGGCCGCCTGGCCCAATCCAAGACCGCCTCCTCCATACTGTTGGCCGCCTTGCGAACCGAATGCTCCCGATCCCCATTGTTGCGGACCGAACTGTCCGAATGGTGAACCATGCGCGAGGTTCTGTTGCAGGGTGTCATAATACGTCATCGCTTGGCCTCCTTGCGATGGTTGGTGCCCTCAGCCCAAAATCCTGCCAAGGCCGGTCGCATGCGCGCCCCCTTCGCGGGCAATAGCGCTTCGTCACGCCGGTGCGACGGCGTTGGACCTTCAAGTTCATATGCTTGGCACGGAAGTCTCAGCCGCAAGCAATGTCGCCCGCCTAGAAGGCGCAAGTTGCGTCCCCTCAAGGTGACAAGCCGACGGTGAAATGTTCTAGAGCGGCAAAATGATAGCCGTCGAGAGATATGGGAGCGGATTGTCCTCGCTGGCATGGTGGCCAGCCATTTATTTTTTATGTCCTACGTCCGCTCAAACGCTCGGCAATTACGCGGGTCTCCCCAGTTCTGGCAACGAGCAGAGACGCGAAAAACGTACTCACGTCGAAATAGTTTCGCGAAAGGGCGGCGATATTTTGGCGGCAATCAAACTTTCGCAAAAATTTCAAGCCACGCGGATTTCGTCAGCACTCTTTGCCTGGTTAGCGAGCCTTCCGATGTGCATCGGTGTCAACTTCAGCGAATGCTAATAAGCGAGGTTGAGCAATGTGCCGACGCGCTCGGAGGTGGCGGGATGGCTGCGAAGCAAGCGCATCGGATCATGCACGAATGCGGACGTGCGGCTTGGTGCAGAGCCGGTGTGATGGCGCTCTAGCTTGTCGAGTGCGGCGATGAGCGCTCGCGAGTCGCCGGTCAGTTCGAGCGCCGTTGCATCTGCATCCAGTTCGCGAACGCGCGACAGAGCAAGTCCAAGGAGCTGGCCGAGAGTTGGTGCTGCGCTCAGCAGCATCGCTAATGGCCGGCTTGATGTCATGCCACCGTGATGATGGCTGGTTCGCAGCAGCGCGAGACCAGCGAGCGAGGTCCAATCGATCGAGCGTCGCAACGCTGTCGCCCAGCCCATCGTCCAGGCGTCATTGTTGCGGATATGAGCGACTTCATGGGCCAATATCCCGGCAATTTCGTCGCGCGTCATGCCGCGTAGCAGGCCTTCGGTCAACACGATGGCACTGCGTTCCGGTCCGCCGAGTGCATAGGCATTCATATCGCGCGGTGCCGGTAGACAATAGAGATCGGGCAATCGCACCAGCCCGGCCCGGCTGCATACTTTTGTCAGAATGGCAAACAGATCCGGCAGCTCGGCAAGGGACAGCAGGCGGGCGCCGAACCAGCGATACACGTTCTCGCGTGAGATGACCGTTTCGTCGGGGCGGGGCGTGCTTCCCAACAGCGCCCGCTGCATGCCCTCGGCTCCGCCGACGCTCCAGCCGCAGACGGCGAGCAGCAATGTCATGGCAAGGATCGCCAATTGAGATGATTGATGGTTCGCAGCCTGATGGGCGTGCCGCCGATGCCGCAACCGCCACTGGTCTCTCGAGCTCAGCTCGATACGGCATCGCAGGAAGAGGCCTGCCTCTCCCGACGGCCAGTGGACCTCCACGGTGACGGTAGGGCCGCGCCCTAAAACGCGCAGCATCTCTCGCGGCGCATGTCGCACCAGAGCGAACGAAACGCTCGGCGTGAGGCCGGTAACGACATCTTGGCCGTGCCGATCACCACGCAACGCCATCGGGCTTACGCCAGCGTGAATCACCCCTGTCCCCTTGTGCGCGTTCAAAGCGAAAAGTTACGGATCTCCCGGTGTCTTGTCATGCGAGTTTCATGCCTTGGACACAGAAAAGTCCCGGTATCCACAGGGGGCGTCCGATCCGCTACGGTGCAAGCCGTTGGGATGAGACCTCAGGAACCGGGATCTATTCAAGCTAAACGATGGTTTGGTCCGATAATGCTTTATCGGCGCTCCACGCCGGAGACGACAGGATGGCACGTCCTCTGGAGGCCGAGGCCAGGCCGGCATCTACACCGGTCAGATCCTGAAGGGTGAGAAGCCGGCCGATCTGCCGGTCATGCAATCCACGGCACTTCAACTCATTGTCAACCTCAAGACCGCCAACACGCTCGGCGCAACCGTGCCGACGTCGCTGCTCGCGCGCGCCAATGAAGTCATCGAATAGAGCACCTATGGCCCGAGGTGTGGGTTCGCGCAGTGCAGCCACGTGTCCGGATGCGGAGCGAGACGGGAGGTCATAGGCTCAGGCGGTCATTCGACGCGGTCACCCGCGCCGGAGCTTTTGCAACCAAGGCCGCTGCTGGGACGTTATCCGGGAATGTGGTAGTCCTACAAGGAAGCAGGCTCTTGCTCTCCGACCGGCAGCGGATATGTCCTCGTCCGATGGTACAGGTACAACCAGTGACGCGGCCCGCCGACAGCGGAGGAGGAGCAACACCTTACTGCTGATCCTGGCAGTTGGATTCTTCATTTTTGGTGCCGCGGCAGGCGCACTGTATTACGCGTTGGGGCCGGTCACTCTCCGGATTGCGGTCGGACCGCCGGGAAGTGACGATCACAAAGTTATTCAAGCGGCGGCCGAGGCCTTCGCCAGCGAAAGCCGGACACTCAGGCTCTCTCTGATCACGACCGACGGCGCGGTCGAAGCTCTCGCCCTGCTTGGTGCCGGGAAAGCCCACCTTGCGGTCGGTCGTGGCGATCTCGAAATGCCGGCCGACGCGCAGACCGTCGCCATCGTGCGCAAGAACTTCGTTGTGCTGTGGTCACCTTCCGGACTTGCGGGCAAGAACTCGAAAAGAAAGCCGGGAGCGAAAATCAAGGAGATCGCCGATCTAGCAGGGCACAGGGTCGGCGTGATCGGCCGGACGCCGGCGAACGCTGCGTTGCTGCGGGTCATCCTGAGCGCCTGCGGAGTGGAGGCGGACAAGGTCGCGATTACGCAATTTGGCACGGACCAGATCGAGCAACTGGCGCGCGACCCCACCCTCGATGCATTCATCGCGGTCGGTCCGCTCGACAGCAAGATCACCTCTGACGCCATCACAGCAACGGCCCGGGCGCGAGGCGATCCCAAGTTTCTCGCGATAGACGCGTCAGAAGCGATCGCCCTGAAACACCCCCGTTATGAATCCGAAGAAATCCCGCCCAGCGTCTTCAATACGAATCCGGCTTGGCCGGACGACAAGGTCGAGACGGTCAGCGTCAGCCACCTGATCATGGCGCAAAAGTCCCTGTCTGAAACGACGGTAGCGGCATTTTTCCGGCAACTGCTCGCCGTCCGTCAGGTGATTGTCCGGCGAGTGCCCGGCGTTGCGCACATCACCAAGCCGGACACCGACAAGGACGCCGAATTGCCGGTGCATCGCGGAGCGGCAGCCGTCATCGACGGCACCGAGCGTACCTTTCTCGACAGGTACGGCGATTACTTCTGGTTTGCTCTGCTGCTTCTCTCCGGGGTTGGTTCGGTCGCGGCCTGGCTGCGTCACTATTTGAATCGGGATGAAAGGGACGAAAACACCGGTCATCGCAACAGAATCCTGGCCATGGTTTCCGGGGTACGGACCGCGGAATCCAACCAGCAAGTCCTGGCAATGCAACGCGAGGTCGACGCGATCATAAGTGAAACGCTCGAATGTTATGATGACGGCGCCATCGAGGAAGAGGAGCTGGCGGCCTTTGGTCTGGTGCTCGACCTGTTCAATCACGCCGTCGTAGAGAGGCGCGCGACATTGCAAGCGGGCCCGCCCGAACCGGTCCGCGGCGCGGCAGCAGGCCGCGGCCTCACGTGACGTCACAATGTGAAACATCACCCGCGATCGCGCCGACACGTGCGGACGACCCGCGGGGGATGTTCCAGGCGGAGCCTAAGCGTGATGTCGCCAATGTGAGAAATACGCGCTTGCCTATTGCGCGGTCCAGCCGCCATCGACTGAGATTGTCGTGCCGGTGATCTGGTCGGCAACGGCCGAGCACAAGAACGCAACAGTGCCACCGAGCTGCTCCGGAGAAGCGAAGTCTAGCGATGGCTGTTTCTCCGCGAGAAGCTCCCCGGTCGCCTCCTTCCGGCTAATGCCCTTCTCCGCCGCGATGTCGTCGATCTGCTTCTCCACAAGCGGCGTGCGCACCCAGCCGGGACAGACCGCGTTGCAGGTGATGCCGCTCCCGGCGGTTTCGAGGCCCACCACCTTGGTGAGGCCGACGAGGCCGTGCTTGGCAGCGACATAGGCTGCCTTGTGGGTGGAGGCGACGAGCCCATGCGCGGAGGCGATATTGATGATCCGACCCCAGCGCTGCTTCTTCATCTGGGGCACGGCGGAAGCAATGCCGTGAAATGCGGCAGAGAGATTGATGTCGAGAATGGCCTTCCACTTGGCGGGCGGGAACTCCTCGACTGGTGCGGTGAACTGGATGCCGGCATTATTGACGAGGATGTCGAGCCGTCCGAATCGTCCGATCGTCGCCTCGATCATTCCGCGCACGGCGTCTCCATCCGACACGTCGGCGCCGTCATATTCGACGCGCACACCGTTCTCGCCTTCGATGCCGCTTCGGATTTTTTCGATCTCGCTCGAGTCGCCAAAGCCGTTCAGGACGAGATTGGCGCCAAGCTTGGCCAGCTCGCGGGCGATTCCAAGGCCGATGCCGCTGGTCGATCCGGTGACGATCGCCACCTTGCCTTTCAACATGACAAATTCCTTTCGATGATGGTTGGAGACGAAGTCAATCGCGGCGGTGGACATCGTGGGTGACGATGCCGAGTTCGGGCGGTGGCGGCTCCAGGCGCCGGCCATCGGCAAGCGTGCGGCGGATGTCGTCCAGTCCGCTCTGCCAATGCGCGCGCATCGCCTTCCGTCCGAACTCGTAGTCCTTGGAGTGACCCTCGTAGAGCTTGGACTGGTAGATCAGGTGGATGATGTTGTGGGAGCGGTGGCGGGCAAGATCGGCGATGGCGCGCATCTCCGGATCGTTCCTTGCGGCTTCGGGCAATTTGTCCATCGTCCGCTGCAGCGCCTGACGCATCTTCTGCATGCGCAGGGCCTGGTCCGTGACAGCACGCGTGCGGCTGGAATATTGAATGTCCTTTTGCCGGCTCGACACTTCCATCATGTCGTAGGGGACGCGGCCCTTGGCTGACCAGAGGTCGACCTGAAACGTCAGGGTGTCCTGCCCGTCACCGGACAGCACGCGGGAGAGAGGCGTATTGGAGACCACGCCGCCATCCCAATAATGCTCGGAGTCGATTTCGACGGCGGGGAACCCGGGCGGCAGTGCGCCCGAAGCCATGAAATGTTTCGGACCCAACCGGCGCTCGGCGGTGTCGAAATAGGTGAGATTGCCGGTGCGGACGTTGACCGCGCCGACGCTGACTCGCACTTCACCCGAGTTCAGCCGGTCAAAGTCGACGAGCCGTTCCAAGGTCCGGTGCAACGGCGCGGTATCGTAGAAGCTGGTCGCAGCGTCACCCGTGAAGGGCGACCATAGTGGCGACGGGAAACGCGGCTTGAAGAAGCCGGGTTGACCCTGATACAGGGCTCGCATCGCCGCAAGCGTGTTGTGCAGCGCATTGAAGTCGAACGCGAAGGGTAGCGCATTTGCCAATCCCTCGCCGACGGGCCATTCCACTGGCGTCGCGCAGATCGTCTCCCAGAACTCGCGCAGGCGCGCGACGCGCTCGTCCTCCGGCGAGCCGGCAATGATGGCGGCGTTGAGGGCGCCAATCGAAATGCCCGCCAGCCAGTTCGGCCGGATGCCGGCCTCGTGGAGACCTTCATAGACTCCGGCCTGGTAGGCACCAAGGGCGCCGCCGCCCTGGAGTACCACTGCAACGACATCGTAGGGAAGCGGATTCATTCGTTGCGTAGAATCGACGTGTTCGCGCGTCACGTTCAACATGGCCAATACTCCTTGCATGGCGGCCGATCCGGTCAACCGGCGTGTGTTTCGATCTGCATTTCAGGTTCGGCCCCGCGCCGTCGCGCTGCTGCAGGCCACTCCAGATAGTCGTGCACGACGGTGCCGAGTCCGAGCGTGAGGTCCGCGACGACGTGCTTGGCCGACAGCACTTGCAGCACCGGCAGCTCGGCGACGGGCGCGAGCGCATGCGAGTAGAGGTCGAGTGCAGCCGGCCCGGTCCATGCACCCTTCACGGTGATATCTTCGAGATGGAAGCGCACCAGTTCGCAGATGCGCGCCGTGCCGTCGACATGCGGAATGATCTTGAGCAGGAAGTTCGGCGCGGCGAGCTTTCGCGCTTCGCCCGAAGCGTCGAGGGCACGGTGCTTGTAGCCCATGGTGCCCGTCGCGATGCGCACGGAACCGTAGTCAAGCGTTCCGACCAGCGTGTCGGTCTCGACGGCGAGTTTCGGCTGCGCCAGCTTCTTCGGAAAGCCCCACAATTCGCGACCGCCCGCGATCGGCGGATGATCATTGAGATACATCTGATGAACGAAACTGCCGACCTGGCCGCGGAAGGACACCGGGATGACCTGGCCGCTTTCGGTGTAATCGCCGAAGCCGGTGGAGTCGGGCATGCGGATGAACTCGTAGTTCACGACAGGCTCGGTCAGCTCCAGCGGCTCCGGCACGATCCGGCGCAGCGCATCGGGATCGGTCCGGTACTGGATGATGAAGTATTCGCGGTTGACGAACCGGTAGGGGCCGGGCGGAAAGGCCGGGTTCGTCAGCGGCATGGCGAACGCGTTTGCGCGGACGGTCTCGTATTTCATCGGGGTCGAGCTCCAGATTTGATGGATGGTGAGCGGGGCCGCCCTTTCTGCATGAAAGGCGCGGCCCGTATCGCGTCAGGCGCTACAGCTTGGTGACTTGCTCCGGATCGGCCGATGCGAGCGCAGCGGCGCGCTCGGCTTTCGGCGGATAGATCCAGACGGTGTTGATCTCACGCTTCGTCTTCTTGGCGACGTCGCCGATCATCTCCACGTTGCGCTCCCAGCCGCGCGTGAACACTGCGCCGGCTTCGCCGAGGTCGAGGCAGGTGACGTAGGCCTTCTGGTGGTAGGGCGTGGTCGGCACGCCTAGCAGCTCGGCTGCGGCGTTGTTGCCGGCAAAGGCGCCCATTCGCGTGGCGTGCTGGCACGACATCAGCGCGTAATTGCCCTCGTCGTCGCAGGCGGCACGGGCTGCATCGCCGGTGGCGAAGACGCCCTGGACGCCCGGCACGCGCAAACAGCGATCGACCAGCAGACGGCCGAAATTGTCGCGCTCGGCTGAGATTTGCGCGGTCAGGGGGGCTGCACGAATGCCGGCCGCCCAGATCACGGTCTCCGCTTCGATGTGCTCGCCGTTTGAAAGCGTGACGCCGGACTTGTCCAGCGAGGCGACGCCGGCGCCGACCCGGGTTTCCACGCCCACCTTCCGCAGGGCTTCCTCGATGACGGGGCGCGGGCCTTCGCCCATATCGGGGGCGATCGCCGGGTTGCGTTCGACGATGATGACGCGCGGCTTCGCGTTCTTGCCGAGGATCGCGCGCAGCCGCGTGGGCATTTCAGTCGCCGCCTCGATTCCGGTGAAGCCGCCGCCTGCGACGACGACGGTGTCGCGGCCGTTCGCGGCCGGCCGCTTGGCCAGGCTATGCAGATGCTTGTCGAGAGCAACCGCATCATCGAGCGAGTCGACGCTGAAACCGTGTTCGGCTAGGCCGGGAATGCTGGGACGGAACAGCCGGCTGCCGGTGGCCACCACAAGGCGATCGTAGGAGAGGGTCTTTCGCGTGCCTTTGTTGGTGGCGATCTGCACCATCCGAGACTTGGTGTCCACCGTCTCGGCGCTGCCTTGCACGTAGACGACATCGATGGAGTTGAGGACATCGAGAAGGGGCGCGGTCAGGGTTTCGGGTTTCGGCTCGTAGAGCCGCGGGCGAACCACCAGCGTCGGCTCGGGCGCAACCAGCGCGATCTCGAGCTCTTCGGGCGAAACACCCTTGATGTCGCGCAGGCGTGCTGCGGAAAGGGCGGCGTACATGCCGGCGAAGCCGGCGCCGATGATGACTAGTCGCATTGACATTCTCCTACTCGGGCACAGGCGCGTTGCCGCTGCCGCATCCGAGCTGCGGCAAGCCTTGTTGCGATCGGCAACGACGCGAAGGGGTGAAACGAAATCGCCGGCTCTTAAGGGACGATGCAGCCGGCTGGCGGTGAGCTTGGCGGCCACCCCTTGCGAAGGAGGATCGGCTGCAGGGACTGCTGGCCCCAGTCCTGATAGGGCAGGCGCGCGCTATCCCTGGCCACGACTGAAATCAGCGAGTGCGCGCGTTGCGCGGATTGCGGCGGAATTTCCACCTCTTCCCCCGCGGCCGAAGTGAATCGGACCGCCAGCGAAAGCCCATACACGACGGCGGTCGCGAGGCCCCTTCGGGGTAACGTGATTGCCAGCCGGCTGACGAAGTTCTTTCCAAACATCCTGTGTCTCCGTCGGTTGGATTGGACATGATGATGGTCTAACTGATCCAATCTGCCTTTGCGCCAGAGCGATTGCCGTCGCTATAGAGTGATTGCTGCTAACGCATGCGCCTTCGCCAATCGCTCGGGGTCTCGCCGGTCAGCTTCCTGAATGCCGCAGCGAAGGCGGTCTGGGAGGAGTAGCCAAGCGCGGCGGCGATTAAGAGGATCGAATCGTCGGTGTCACGCAGCATCTTCATGGCCTGCTCAAGTCGGTGCTGTCGCAGCCAGGCATGCGGCGAGAGCCCGGTACTCTCCTTGAAGGCGCGGCAGAAGTGGAAACGCGACAAAGCGGCATCCGACGCCAGCGCCGAGAGTGAGATATCCGCGTCAGCATCCGAGCGCAGGCGTTCGATGGCGCGAGCAAGTATCCTGGGCGACAGTCCGCCGATGACCGGCCTGGATTTTGGAGGCGAGCCGGCGTACGACGAGAGAAGACGCGTGGCGAGAAGATCCGTCAGTTGATGCCTGAACAGCGAGTCCAGCGCCGCGCTGCCTTCCAGTGCGTCGGCCGCACTCAGCAGCAATCGGGATGTAACGGGGTCGGGATGCGCAGTCCGCTCCACAAGGTCGCCCGGCGCGGTCGTGCCCGCTTCAGCGGCGACGCGCACGAGCGTTGACTGCGGAAGGTAGAGCTGAAGACATTTAGAGGCTGGTAAATGTCCCATCGTGAGCTCGAACCGGCCGGAATGACCGTCACGGTCCCACCTCGCGCCGTTCCAGTCACAAATTCTTTCCCGGAGCGCCGCTCGAACCGCGCTGGCCCTTCGGGGAAAGCCATGATGACGTGATCGGCCATGGGACCAACGATGTCGTGCAGCGGATCATGCCTCCAAAAAGTGATTGCACCGCTGGATGGATCCGACGCTACGCTCACGGGCCGGGTCTTGAGCACGCGCATCATTTCCGCATCCGCATGAGGGTGTTCGCCCGGTTGCAGATCGCGCGCATGGGTTTGCGGAGTGTCGGGCCGGTCCTGAGAAGGCTGGTGCCGGATAGGCTTGCAGCTCATAGACGTGTCCTCGCCATCGAAAAGGACCTCGTTGCCCAGAAGCGGTTGTTGCTAGCGCGTGTGGCGCCTGCGCCACTCGCTCGGTGCTTCGCCAGTCAGCTTCCTGAACGCCGCGGCAAATGCGGTCTGCGAGGAATAGCCAAGCGCCGCGGCGATCGAGACGACCGATTCGTCGGGCTCCCGCAGCATGTTCATTGCCTGCTCGATCCGGTGCTGGCGCAGCCAGGAATGCGGGGAAAGCCCGGTGCTTTCCTTGAAGGCGCGGCAGAAGTGAAAGCGCGATAGGCCGGCATCGGAAGCCAGCGCATCGAGGGAAACGTCCGCATCGCTGTCCGAGCGCAACCGCTCGATCGCACGGAGCAGAACTTTCGGCGACAGCCCACCCACGGTCGGCCGGAACATCGTTGGCGAACCGGTGTGCGCAGCCAGCAGGCGCGTGGCGAGAAGATCTGTCAGCTGATGCCGAAACAGCGTATCCAGGGCTCCATTGCCTCCGGTTGCATCGGACGCGCTCAAGATCAGTCGGGACGTGATGGGGTCAGGATGCGCCGTTCGCTCGAGCAGGTCGGTCGTTGTGGCGATCCCGGCCTCCTCAGCAACGCGCTTCAGCCTTGCATCAGGAAGATAGAGTTGAACCACATCAACAGGCTTCGGGATATCCCATCGGGAGCTCGATCCTTCCGGAATGATGATCAGGACCCCGCGACGAAACGTACCGATCGCCACCGATTTTCCTGACCGTCGCTCCATGCGCTGCATCACGCCGTTGTAGGCCATGATCACGTGGTGGCTCATGGGCTCGACCACGTCGTGCAATGGATCATGTTTCCAGTGGGCGATCCCGGCACCGGAGGAATCCAGTGCCATGCGAAGCGGCTCGGTCCCGAGAACGCGCGCCATCTCCGCATCCGCGGCGCGACGCTCAGCCGTCGCGCTATCGTCCGGCTGTGCACCCGCCGCGGGGGGCAAATCTTTGTGCGCGGAATTGCGCATGGGTGCGGTGCTCGCAATCATTGCGTGCCTCCTCCTGATGACCTGAAGCTTCCGATGAGTTGCCGTATTTGTACGGGTTCGCGCGTGTTCTATGCGCTGCAAAGGCTCAGCGTATTTCCTGAAACGGCTATGTTTTGTCCGATACTGCTCCAAGCAGGTGTGCGCTTTCACAAACGCACGATGGGCGAGCGATGAGTTGTCGAGGTATTGAACCGGGGTCGCGCGAGGGCATCACAATCCGTTGAAATGCTTGCGAAAAACGTATTGTGACAATAGGTGCGGCAGGCGGTCACAGGGCTATCGTTGCAAGGCGGGAGTCTGGACCGTTGCTTGCCGATGTCGGATAATTGCGCGTGGCTTGGCGGTTGCGTCCCGCGCGCCAGTCGCGCCTCACAAAACGAGATCTACTCCCATGACACAGGCGAGCGCTTTCGGCCGGAGTCTCCGGCAGTTCTTGCATTTGAGGGATGCGCCGCCCTCGCTAATCACGCGTTCACTGCGCGGCGCGGAGCTCGCGGTCACCGAAACCCGGGATGACAATCCCGTGCCGGGTCTCTCCGGTTCGTTTGCCCCTGAGGATGCCTTTGTCGTCAGCCTGAAGCTGCACGACTACCCGGACTGCGAACTCTGGGAAAACGGCAAGTGCGTGATGAAGGCGGATGTCCCAGCGGGCGCAACATATCTGTACGATCTCAAGCGTGATCCGCGCTATGTGATCGACAAGCCGTTCCACTCCCTGTTTTTCTATTTGCCGCGCTCGGCGCTCGATGGCCTCACCGAGCAGTCCCGCGTGCCGCGCGTCGGTCAGCTTGCCTGTGAACTCGGCGTCGGCCATGACGACGCGGTCATCCGTCATATCGGCGCGGCGCTGCAAGAAGGGCTGCGTCGGCCGGACGAGACCAACCAGCTTTTCATCGATCACATGATGCTCGCGCTCACCGCACACGTAGCCCAGGTCTATGGCGGACTGCAGAGCGTCACCGAATCAATCCGCGGCGGCCTTGCGCCATGGCAGGTCAAGCGCGCCTGCGAAAGACTGGAGTCCGACCTCCGCGGAAAGCTTTCGCTGGCAAAGATCGCAGCCGAGTTCGATCTCTCCGTCAGTCATTTTTCGCGGGCATTTCGCGTCTCTACCGGCTTGCCGCCACACCAGTGGCTGCTTCGCCAGCGCGTGAATACGGCCAAGCAATTGATGGGGGTGCGCGGCCTTTCGCTCTCGGAGGTGGCGATATCTGCAGGGTTCGCCAATCAGAGCCACTTCACGCGGGTGTTTTCCTCGGTGGTCGGCACCAGCCCGGGAATGTGGCGCCGTGAGGGGCGGGACGCGCCGGAAAACGAAACGTGATCCCGGCAAGACGCGCTCTCGCTCAGCGGCGCAGTTTCTGTGAGATGGCATAGGCGGCGCGCCGCGCCGCAAACATCTCGTCCGGCGGATGGCCGATGCCTTCGGCAAGATGCGCCGGATTGAACACGAGCCCGTCGCACGCCTCGTTTGGCTCAGTGCCCGTTATCACGATCGTTCCGAGGCGTACTGCTTCGCGTCCATCCTCGTCGGGCCAGCGGATGGTCACGTCCATGACGGGGTCGCCGGGACGGTCCAGCAGCGCCATCACGCTGAACCTGACATCGCGGGCGGCGATCCGGGATTCGAGGTCGTCCTGGAGCAAGTCGGTGGACTTTGCCGTGGCCACGTCTTCGGTCGGCCTGCCTTCCTCGCCGACGGGCGCGAGTTTGAACTTGATGAACCGTGTCTCGCCCATTGCATTCGTTGCGGGAAACGCATGCACGCCCCAATAGATCGTGCAGGCACGGCTTGCGGGCAGCGGATGCGCGGCCAGGTAGCTTGCCTGACGCAACGTTTCAGGATTGGCGGCAGAGAATGCCTCGACTTGCGCCATGTCCGGCTTGCCGTCCGCGCCCGGCATGCGCGCCTGCAGGAAAGCGAGCATCTGGTCGAGCGTTCTGGCAAAATGAACGGGGGCACTCTGGGTCAAGATCTCCGAGCGTTCGCCGTCGCTGCCGAGCCGAAAGCTGAAGCCGCGCAGCAGGCGCCTCTCGGCGCCCACCGCGTTCGGGTTGCCCACGTCCGCCGAGAACCGCGCAAGCACCCGGGATGGCTTGGTGAAGCTCCGGGATTTGGTGATTTCCTTTGCCTGATCCGAAGGAGCGTAGGTGCCGCGAACGCATCGGCCCCCGGCGAAGCTCGCACGTGCCTTCGGCGGAAGACCGCCAACCGCCTTCAGCGCGTCGACGATGGATGCTGGCGTGGCAGCGCGGCCCGGGGACGGAGGCAGGACGGGATCCTGGGTTCGAAGGCTGGGGTTCGTTTGTGGCTCATGCCAATCCAAGCTTCTTTCCCAAAACGGACATGCCTTGTCCGATTCTGCGACAAACTCAACTCCTCGACCGGACTGCTCTTTTCGAGGAACTTGATCCGCCGCCAGGCTCTCGGCATCGACTTTGCCGTGACCGACGTCTGGAAGGCCAGCGGAACGCGATCTTCGTCTTCAGCCAATATCTGGCCGGCGACGAGTCCAATCAATATTCATCCCGAAGAATTCGTGGCACGGGTTCGCGAACCCGGACAGTGAGCTGCTGCTGCTTTGGATTGTCACGCCCACCGGCCTGGATGCGTTTTTCCGCGAAACCTGCAGTCCGCCCTCAAGGCCGAGGTTAACATCAAGTCCCCCACGCTCCAGTTGCAGGCGAGCTACGCGTTCGTCGATGCACGCTTCCTCGATGCATTGACCCTCGGCTCCAACAGCCCGTTTGCCGATCCGACCGCCGAGACCATCCATGGGTCTTCCGGCAACCAGATCCCCGCGATTCCGCGCCGTCCTACACCGTCTTCAATCTCCACACCTCCTATCAGGTGAAGAAGAACGTCCAGCTCTATGACCGCGTCGATAACGTCTTCAACAGGCGTTGTGCGACCTATGGACAGTTCTTCGACAGGAGCGCGTTGCCCGACTTCGTCAACGGCGGCGCCGATCTCAGCTATCCGGGGATGCAGGCACCTTCGAAGCGCAGACGTCCGCTATAGCTCCAATGCCGCCATGGCAGCGACGAACGTCCTCGTCTGTTCGTGGACCCATTGCGGACCATATGCGGTGCATGGGAGTTTGATTTTCGAAGGCGTTTAGTCTAGGGGAGTTCCAGCCCCGCATCCTGCCGTAAGCAGAGCCGCGAAGCAGACCGGCACGACGGTTCGTGTCATGCCTGAAGTTTCGGTACTTCTCCTTGCCGCTTGCATGTTTTTTGGCGCGGCGCTCTATACATCCGTCGGCCATGCAGGGGCATCCGCGTACATTGCGCTCATGGCGCTGTTCGGCATCCCTCCGGCAGTGATGCGGCCTACGGCGCTGGCCCTCAACATTTTAGTATCGGCCTTTACTTCGTTCCGTTTCGTTGACGCTGGTCTGTTCCGCTGGCGCACACTCTGGCCGTTTTTAGTTGGAGCCATCCCCTTCGCGGCGCTAGGCGGCTCCTTACACCTTCCGGGCGCGTACTACCGTCCATTGGTAGGGACTGTGCTCTATTCAGCGGTGCGCGGTTGCTGTGGCCGCGTGAGCTTAAGTCCAGCTTCGATCTGCGCGATCCGCCGATCTGGGCTGGCGTGCTTTGTGGGATTGGCATCGGCTTTCTCTCCGGCCTCACCGGGACTGGCGGCGGCATCTTTCTTTCCCCACTTCTGCTTTTCCTCGGATGGTCCGATACACGTACCGCTTCGGGCGTCGCTGCCGTCTTCATCCTCTGCAATTCGATTGCCGGTCTGCTTGGAAACCTGGCTATAGTGCGTTCGTTGCCGCCGGACTTGTGGATTTACGCCATCGGCGCTGGTCTAGGGTAACCGGCATGAGGCCCCCACCTCGCCATCGCGAGGTTCGCCTGCGATACAGCCTGGCATGAGCTGATCGGTGGAGGTGAAGCGATGGCAAATGCCAT
>NZ_JADPKQ010000198.1:0-115887 GCF_023074015.1 Bradyrhizobium sp. 142 | reverse complement strand
TCAAGGCGACGCACTTGGCGACTATCAGTAAGGATATCCATACCGACAGTCAGCTACAGACCGGATGAACTCGCAAGACGGCCGTCCTCGGACGAGTACAAACTGTCGCCGAAACCATTGCCATCAAAAACGGTTGCATACCTAGCCGCTGCGGCACGAAAGTGAGCGCTGAGCACTAGCGGGAACAGCGATGCTCTCCAGGATCGAATACCCACACTGGTTGATGCTCGCCGGGGCCGTCCTCGTGCTGGCGGGATTGGTCGGATGGGCGTTTCAAAGAAACCGACAAGCGGCCGAAGTGCGAGAACCCGCGGCACCCGAAACTGATCAACCGGCCGTCGAGCGGGCGGCGAGTGCCGAATTTCCATCAGAAGACCGAACCCAAGGCCAGGTTAAGCCCGTCCACCGGCGGGATACGACCGGGTGAACACGCCTCGTTGCTCAATCCGATCGTAACGAAACGTGCAGCCATGAGCGCGGGCGAAGACTTCGGCCTCTGCAAGTGCGAGGGCACCATTCCCGCCAAACGCCCGTTCGATGTACCGCTCCCGAATTATCACCTGCTGGTCCGCCCCGATATCATCCAAAGCGCTCGCCAACCGGAGCAAGTAGTCTTCGCGCTGCTCCATGAAGGCCCGCTATCGTGAAGTTGTCTTCCGGCGATCCTGCCGAAAGCCAGCCTCGTGAACGAGGAGGTTGTACCGAAGTGCTTTCAGCTAGCCAACTCTAAGGTTTCTCGCCCCGGTTTTCCCTTTCCGGTGACCTGACGCCGCGGCCCGTCAGTTATGGGAAGCAACCAGCTCCGCACATCGAGGACACACGCCGTCGGCCGCATCCGAGAGTTGGCGCACAATCTCCTCCATGAGATCTTCACGCTCCCAGCACGTGCCATCATTCTTGGTGATGCTTCTGGCGCGGTAATAAGCATGGGTTTCGGCGTCGCCGTCTCCGACGCGGATTATGACCTCTGGGTGGAAAGGACACACGGCTATAGCGCGCGTTGTCAGCAATGCATAGCGCATGGCCGATTCGAGATTGTCGGTGTGGAGCGGCATCAGAGCCTCCTTCTTCGGGCCGCAAGCGTATGTGAGCGCGGAAGCAAAGCGCAGCCCAATTCTGACTCTCCCTTGCGCGCTTGACCTCAGCGTTCTCAGCGTGGCGCGGCACAATGCACCGCGCGACACCATAGCGCGATTACTTGCGCTCCGCGTCAGCCTCGTGCTCAAGCCGCAAAATATGTGCGCGCAGCGCGTCAAAACGCTCTTCGGCAACATCGCTGAATAGCGGGTCATTGTGACTCGTTGCGGCTGAAGCGATCTCAGTCCAATCTTGAGGCGCGAGAACCTTAAGTGCCACGGGAAAGAAATCGCGATCTTCCATCATCATGTGACGGCGCTCGTGCGCGATAAAATCGCGAACGATGAGATCCACATCTTCGCGCAGAATCTCACGATCCGCGAGAACGCTGTCGACCGCCTGAGCGACGCGGCGTAAAAGTTGGGCCCCTTTCTCGTGTTCGCGAGCTAGATCGCCGACTTTCGCGGCAGCAGCCGGATCTCGTGCCCTCAGCTTGGCAAATACCAAGTCTTCCTGGGGATGATGATAAACTTCTGGGTAGACTTCGAAATAACTGATAACCGCGTGAATGACCTCGTAGTCAGCACGGTCGCCGCGGTCGAATACCTCGAGTTCCCGCTCAAGGATGGCCAGCAGCTTCTCAATGTTTAGATGCTCTTGGGATAAGCGCTCTATGATCATGGCAGAGCTCCGTAAACCGGTCTCAATATAGTCTTTGGTCCGGTGTCAGCATTTGCGACAGATCAATCTGAGACAACTTAAATCGGCCGTTCGGCTTTCCTGACGGCAGTCTCCTTCATCAGATGCGCCCGAAGCCCGAGCACGACCTCGACCGGCTCGCGGATCACCTGAGCGTGCTCGCTACCGGCGTGCAGCCCACTCGACTTCTCTCGCTTAAAATCAACCAATCTCATTGAACCTTCGCATTGTCGGTCCACACCAATGAATATCCGGGATTATGTTAATCCCTCTGGGGGCTGGACTAGAAGTATTGCCGCCGGGACTGGCACCGCGCGAAATGAAATGATCCGCAAAGCTCGCCAAGTTGAAACCGGCTCAGATCTGCGACTGAACCACTTCACATGAGTATGACATCAGGACTGTTAATCTCCAGTCGCTAGATGGAGGTTCCAGTTTACAGCGGGAGACGGTCGTGGCCGCCGACACCAAAGCAGACGATTGGTTTATTGCTGCGCACGTGCTGAGGATACGCGCGTCGTCGGGCACCGCTTCGATATCGTTCAAGCTTGGCAGCAGAGTAGCTAACATCGCAGCACTGTTAGGTTGCTCCGGACCAATTTCTGGAAGCGGCGTTTCGGACACGGACTTCCAACTAGATACGCAACTTACGCGCAACTTCAGCGGTCCATGGTCATTGAAGGACATCAAGGGGCATCGCGGTGACGTCACGCAAAACGTTTCATTTTTACCAGATGAATTGTCGGGCGTGGCCTTTAACAAGACTGGAAACGTCTTTTTCAATTTCGCGATACCCAACCCCAGTCCTATGACCTTTACGATCAAGGGCCAGTGGATGGTCAAGATGGTCCTCAATCTTGGCACGACGTTCGTAATCTAGTTTCGACCTTCGCAGCTTGCGCCGTGAAAGGTTAGTCGAGCAAGTCATCTAGCTCCTCCTCGGCTGTCCAGCTAACCTTGCTTGCGTCAGCCGGCGTCGCGCCCATTGAACTGAGGCACAACCTCAGCAAGCTGAGCGCTTTCGTGCCAACCTCCTCGCCTGATTGCAGGCGGGCACGCACCGCGCAGGCAATTTCCAGCAAGGCGCGGTGACTGTGATTGAGCCAAGGCAACTTGCCCGCAAACTCGCGCCAGGCAGCGGCTCTCCGATAGCGGCGGCGGTTGGTTCGTTGCGTTTATAACGGCCAGCATTGATGAGATGCCGGCCTTTCAACCAGCGCCTTGGCGGCTGGCTTTCTTGGTCGTGACATTTCTTACCTTGGGGGTCTGATTTGCAGATGCGCGCGAAGTTGGGGGCGTCCGGTAGCCAAGAGCGGATTGATTTAGAACCATCGGACACCCCTCCACCCCCCGCTACCGCTCAGACGTCAACCCGATCCCTCGCCTGCGCATCGCCGCCTCAATACGTCGTCGCGCGGCTGCAGCATTGTTCGTAGCGTCGGTGGACCGCATCACAGCGGTTGTCTGCGGATAGGCGGGCCAGGCGACAGCGCTGATCTCTTTGAGCCGAGCTGAAGTGATCGTGCGGAGCGGTAACCCACTTCCGCCATCATCCCAATTTTCGGTTTCCACGTAGAACGGCGGCGACATTCCGGACACATCTCGCCTCGCGACCGTCGCGGCAGGTGTTTGTCCGTCCGGGCTATCTAGGTTGACATCGACCTCAAACCGAAGGCCCAGAGCATCTTCCCGCAAGCGGAGAGATTTCGACCGCGTGCGCCCGACGACACGACCAGAGTCATGGTCGAGCAACATCCTGATGTCGTCCTCTACAATGCTGCGCGAAAGCGAACCCTTAGCAAACTTTTCAATAAATTCGTTTGCGATGGTTGTGCTGGATTCCCACAGGACGCAGTACCCCCATATCGTCTTAGCTTCGGCCAACCTTTGCCTCCGCTAGCTCCAAGCGCGCCTCACGTTTACCGAGCTTTGAGTCTTTTCTCAGCGCGCGGGCGATTGCGATTGGGTCCGTGTCGTCAGTTTTGAAGTATTTGCCACGGATTGAGATGCGCCGCTTCATCTTGGCGCGGCGCTCATCTGCTTTTTCAAGCATGCCCCGCCTCCTTCACCTCTTTCAGAAAATAGAAAACCTTGCCGTCGCGTCGATCGCCCAAGAAGAACGGGCGAACCGGCCTCAAATAATCGAGCCGCACGCCACAAGCCCAACGCCCAGGTTGTTCGGTTCTGCGTGCCGGGCAAGGGCGCAACCCATTGGCCATCCCACGGTCACCACAAATCAATCACCCTTAGCGTAGCCGCGCTTGCTGACGCGCTCGAAGAACTTTTTGGAGACGACAAGTAATGGCAACTTTGAAGAAAGATACTGAACCGTTCCGCATTCCGTCGTTGGCAGATGCCAGCCCTGAACACGCTACGCTGCTGGCTAAGCAGGAAGATTTGAATGATCGGTACCGCAAATTGAACGCTGAGCGCTCAAAACTTCGCGGCGAAATCGAAGCTGAGAAAGCGGCGGGTGGTCAGCGCCTTTCGCCCGACGTTGCGCGCCTGCTCGGCGATGCCCCAGACAGCCTGACAATGCTGACGCAGCGGCAGCGTGAAGTTGCTGGCGAGATGGCCACGATCGAGGCCGGACAAGAGGTGATCCTTCGGCGCCTTAATGAGTCCAGAAACGTCGCCAGCAAAGTCGTTTGCGACACCATGCGTCAGGAATACCAGCGACGCCTCGGTGCGGTGTGTGACGCTGCCAGGGCGCTGGAGGCTGCACGCGAACATCATGACGCGCTATTGAACGATATCGAGCGCGAGGCTAGGGCGCAGGCGTTGTGCGAGATCTCAACCTGAGATTTCCGAGCCTCCGCAACACCTGCCCTGGCATCCTCAATGAGGATGGAAGCGGCAATCGGTGCATTGGGGATTGTGTCGGGTGCGCCATTGAGATCAGCACCGCCGGGAGTCATCGCGTGGTACGCGCGGACTGCGTCCACAGCGTTGTGCAACTCGGCGTCAGAGGCGAGCGCAACAACGAGATCGAGGACGTTGTCTTCGTCCAACTCAGGCGGGACGCCGGGTGCGCCCGAAGGCAGTAATCCTGCCTCTTGCAAGCGCCGCGCGATGCCTGTGCTTCGCGAGCGCGCTCGCGGATGTCGCGAGTCTCGACGAACCCGGACAACGACACCGAATAGAGCGGCTTTGCCAGCACGGTATGCGCGATGCGCGCCGCCTTCCAGATCGCCACGGCAAATCCGGCCGCGACCGCCGCGATCATGATCGCCGGCCCGAACAGCCGGCTCCGGCGCAGCAGGATCGCACCGGTCGTCATCGCAGCCGCCGTTACGGCGGCCACCCACAGCACCGGCTCATGATCGGCGGCGAAATACAGCGCGATGCCGCAGCCGAAGGCGACGGGCAGCCAAGGCAGCAACCGCCCGGCGCCGGCCTCTGCACTAGCCCATGAGCGAAATGTCTCGACGATAGAGGGCCAGGCGCCAAAGCCCGCCGGGACAAGGCCGCCGGCCGGCGCTGCGCGGCCGACCGGCCACGTCCCCGCAACTCCCTAGGAGCGTACTGGCCGGCCCGGCTCCGCCATTCCCCTGCACCTTACGATACGCGACGGGTGCAGAGGCTACTGGAACGTGCGGTCGCGCGAATAGCGGTACGGATCAGGAACGAACCGACTCGCCCCTACTTTTCCTCTTCCATCGTCACCGCGACCGAGGCCTTGGCCGACAGCCGCACCTTGTTGCCCTCGACGTCGGCGACAAGCCCCTTGTCGATGAAGTGATGGTGGCCCTTGTGGCTGCCCTCGCCGCTGTCCTTCTTGGTCAGCTTGATGCGATTGCCCTCGACGCGGTCGACCGTGCCGACGTGGACGCCGTCGGCGCCGATGACTTCCATGTGCTCTGAGATGTTCTGCATGATAGGGATCCTCGTTGGGACCCACACAACGCTTGAGAGGCCTTTGCGTTCGTTGATGACGGGCCGGCGGGTTGCGCCATGGGCTTCTCCTATCCTGGGACGGAGTAGCCTCGGATCAAGCTGATTGAGCCGAAAGTCTCATAAGGTGCCGGCTCCCGGCGGGATTACACTGGTTTCCCCGCCTCCCCGACAGACGGGCAAGGGGAGTGGAGGCTCGCGGTTCTAAGGCCGCTGGAGCTGGCCTCAGGTGGTCCAAAACCCCTGAGGCCAGGCGTTGCCGGCGCAACTGAATTGGGCGCTTGCAACGCCCCGCATCACCGACTCCGCGAGAAGATCGACCGCTGAAGTGCGAGGAGATGATGTCTTGAAACCATAGGAGTTGCACATGGCCCTACAAGTACCGAGCGATTTTCGCCGCGTGATCATCGCTGCATCGGTGGGAAACGTCATCGAATGGTATGATTTCTACATCTTTGGCAGCCTGGCCGCAGTTCTATCGGTCAAGTTCTTTGAGCAGTCCCATCCCGTTGCGGCCCTCCTCAGCACGATCGCACTGTTCACGGCAGGGTTCCTGATCCGTCCGTTGGGCGCATTCCTGTTCGGATGGATGGGGGACCGGGTCGGCCGCAAATACACGTTCCTCATCACGCTCAGCGGAATGGGATTGGGCACGGGAGCGATTGGGTTGATCCCGACCTACCAGTCAATCGGCCTCACGGCCGCGTTCGTTCTCTTCGGCTTGCGCATGATCCAGGGCCTATGCCTCGGTGGCGAATATGGTGGCGCCATCACCTACGTCGCCGAGCATGTGCCGGACGACCGGCGCGGCTACTACACCGGCTGGCTCCAGACCTCCCCGACTCTCGGGATCGTCGTGTCGCTGGCCGTGATCGTCCTGACGCGGACGTATGCCGGTAATCAGGCATTCGATGAATGGGCGTGGCGTGTTCCGTTCCTGGTGTCCTTCCTGCTCGTAGCCATCGCGATCTACATTCGGCTCCAACTCCAGGAGACGCCGATCTTCCAGGAAATCAGGGCCCGCGGCCAGATGACGAGGAATCCATGGAAGGAGGCCTTCCTCAGTTCGAACATCAAATTCATCGGGATCGCCGTTGTGGTCCTGATCGGACAGGGCGTGGTTTGGTACAGCGGTCAATTCTGGGCGCTTTACTTTCTCCAGCAGGTCTCCAAGGTGGATGCATTGACCTCCGCCTACATCGTGGGAGCTGCGCTACTCATTGCAACGCCGAGCCTGATCTTCTTTGGCTGGCTGTCGGATCAGATCGGCCGCAAGCCGGTGATCCTCGGAGGCATGTTGCTCGCCGCGATCACGTACTACCCGCTCTATCTGTGGCTGGGGGCGGTGACGCAGCCCGGAAATATCAACTATCCGATCGCGATCTTCATCATCTTCATCCTCGTCTGCTACGTCGGGATGGTGTACGGGCCGGTCGGCGCGTTTCTGGCGGAATTCTTTCCCGCCAGGATCAGATACACCTCGGTGTCCGTGCCGTACCACATCGGCAATGGCTGGGGCGGCGGATTGGTGCCGTTCATCACTTCGGCGGCCTTCGCTGCCACCGGCAGCATCGGCTATGCGCTGATTTACCCGATTGCTGTCCCTGCGGTTTGCTTCGTGCTTGCCGTCTTCCTGATGCCGGAGACCCGCAAGATCAGCATCTGGCAACCGATCGAGCCCAGAACCGCATCGTGACGTGATCAACTCTTCTCCGGCCGCCAGCCGATGGCGGTCGGAGAAGAGCGGACTGGCTCCCTTCTCAGCCGGCTCGGTGATGCCAGTGATCGTGCCACCAGGCGGTGACGTCGCGATCGGTCGTCAATTCCCAGGCAGCGAGCAAGATCACCAATAGGCCCGACGATACGCTGCTCACCGTGGCGGATGCGGACTCATAACCAATGGACCAAGGCGCCACCACCAGAGCCAGGCCCAGCAGCATTTCGCCCCATTCTTCCAGGTAGGACGGGATGACAAAGGCCTCTACGGCAAACAGCATGACGCCGAGCCCGAGTGCGATGGTGAACCAGACAGTTGCCCCGGATAGACCCAGGACAAAGGACGACAGGACCAGCCATACGCCCACCAGCAGGCTGACAGCGTCTTGCCAATGTTGGATACGCATGATGCTCACCTCCCTTCTCACATTTATATGGGGACGCAGCGCTCAAGAAGCATCCGTCCAGCCTGCGTTGTGTTGCCGCGATTACCGATCCAAGAGCCGGCGCCCAATCCCGGCTGCCTGTGCCGCGGAAATGCCCTTGCGAGTGCGCCGCACCAGGATGCAGACTACCGGCGCTTGACGGGTGTCAATATCGACCGTTCTCGGCGCCGGTCAGTTCGCGCCCAGAGCATGAGGGAGATGACGCCATGCGAGAAATGGAAATCCACGACTACGCTCGGCAGTTGCTGGAAGCACATGGCCCCAAAGCCATTGCCGAAGCCGCTCAGAACGCCATCGATCTCGAGCAGAAGGGCGAGCTCGAATTGGCAAGAACCTGGCGGCATATCGAAGACGCGATGAAGCTGATGCGCGGGCCACATCAAAGCTGAGGCTGCCGGCACGCGTGCAAAGGCTGCCTGACCGCGAGTACCGCGCCATGCCGGGCTTTTACGGCTGGCGCGACACCGACTGTGAACGTGGACCACAGTCCGTCGCAAGCCGCTCGGCCGCGGCCGAACGGAACGCAATCTCAGGACGCTGATCTGGGAGCGAAGCCATGGTTCCGAAATGTGCGACAGCCGAAGATCTCGTGAAGGCCATCAAGGACGAGAAGGTCCAGATGATCGATCTGCGGTTCACCGACTTGCCGGGGGTTTGGCAACATTTTTCGGTCCCACCGGGCGCAGTGAATGTCGATGCTCTCAACGAGGGTATTGGATTCGACGGCTCATCTATCCGCGGCTTCCAGGAGATCCAGGAAAGCGACATGCTCGTCATCGCCGATCCGACGACGGCCTTCGTCGACCCTTATAGTCCGGCAAAGACGCTGGTCCTCATCTGCAACATCCGCGACCCCGTGACCGGCCAGTCCTACAGCCGGGATGCCCGCTACATCGCCCAGAAGGCCGAAACCCACCTCAACAGCACAGGGCGCGCCGATACCAGCTATTTCGGGCCGGAAGCGGAGTTCTTCGTCTTCGACGACGTGCGCTACGGTCAGGGGATCAATTACGCCTTGCATGAAATCGATTCCAGCGAAGGCAGCTGGAACACGAGCAAGGACGAAGAGCCGAATCTGGCTCACAAGCCGCGCCCGAAGGAGGGATATTTTCCCGTTCCCCCGACCGACAGCATGCAGGCGCTACGCACTGAAATGGTGCTGACGATGGAGCAGCTCGGAATCCAGATCGAAGCTCATCACCATGAGGTCGCAACTGGCGGCCAAAACGAAATCGACATGCGCTTCACCACCCTCACCCGCATGGCCGACAACTTGATGATCTACAAATACGTGGTCAAGAACACCGCGCATCAGTACGGCAAGACGGCCACCTTCATGCCGAAACCACTGTTCGAGGACAACGCGTCGGGCATGCACGTTCATCAAAGTCTGTGGAAGGGCGAGACCAACCTGTTCTACGACAAGGACGACTACGCCCAGCTGAGCGAGCTCGCCCGCTACTACATCGGTGGGCTCCTGACTCACGCGTGGGCGTTGTGCGGGCTTTGCGCCCCGACGACGAACTCCTATCGACGTCTGGTGCCGGGATATGAGGCTCCAATCAACCTGGTCTACTCCCAGCGCAATCGCTCGGCCTGCTGCCGGATTCCGATGTATTCGCCGAACCCGCGGGCAAAGCGCGTCGAATTTCGCTCGCCCGATCCCTCCTGCAATCCCTATTTGGCCTTTGCCGCAATGCTGATGGCCGGCCTCGACGGTATCGACAAGCGGATCGACCCGGGCAGCCCGATTGACAAGAATCTCTATGACCTCCCGCCTGCCGAAGCGAAGGAGGTGAAGTCGACGCCGGGATCGCTGGACCAGGCGCTCGACGCGCTCGAGCGCGATCACGCGTTCCTGCTGCGCGGCGACGTATTCACCGCCGACGTGATCGAGACCTGGATCGACTACAAGCGAAAGAAAGAGATCGACGCAATCCGGCTGCGACCGCATCCTTATGAATTTCATCTGTACTACGACACGTAGCGCGCAGATCCCGGGGGGCACCCGGAATCGCCGCGAGTTGGCGACTCCAAATGCATGAAAACCCGAAGGAGAAACGCCATGAAACGTCGTGAATTTCTGAGAACGGCAGGCGTCGGGCTGGCCGCGTCAACCGCCGTTGCCGCGCCAGCCATCGCGCAGTCGATGCCTGAATTGAAATGGCGATGCACCACAAGTTGGCCGAAGTCGCTCGACGTTCCCTTCAGTGCATCAGAGACGGTTTCGAAATATGTCGCGGAAGTCACCGACAACAAATTTCAGATTCAGCCCTTCGCCGGCGGCGAGATCGTTCCCGCACTTCAGGCACTCGACGCGGTGATCAATGCGACGGTCGAGATGTGTCACACCGCCGCCTATTACTTCATCGGCAAGGATCCCACCTTCGCACTCTATTGCTCCGTTCCATTTGGGCTGAATTCGCGCCAACAGAATGCCTGGTTTCAGGATCACGGCGGCCAGGACATGCTCAACGAGTTTGGCAAGAAGTACAATTTATATGGCATTGCGGGCGGCAACACCGGCACTCAGATGGGTGGCTGGTTCCGTAAGGAGATCAACAGCGTGGAGGACCTCAACGGGCTCAAAATGCGGATCGGCGGGTGGGCAGGCAAAACGCTTTCCAAGCTTGGCACAGTCCCGCAGCAGATCGCGGGCGGCGACATCTATCCGGCATTGGAAAAAGGCACCATCGACGCGACCGAATGGGTGGGCCCTTACGACGACGAGAAGCTCGGGTTCTACAAGGTCGCCAAGTACTACTATTTTCCCGGCTGGTGGGAGGGTGGCACGGCGCTGCATTTCCTCATCAATGCGGATAAGTGGGATGCCTTGCCGAAGACATACAAGTCGCTGCTCACGGCGGCGTGCGGCTATGCGAACATGGATGTTCAGGCGCGGTATGACGCGCGCAACCCGCCGGCGCTCAAGCGCCTCGTAGCAAATGGGGCGCTCCTGCGTCCGTTCAGCCTGGCGGTGATGGAAGCCTGCCTCAAGGCTTCCAACCAGGTCAATGCCGAAACCTCCGCGTCCAACCCCGACTTCAAGAAGATCTACGATTCGCAGATGGACTTCCGAAATGACGAGAATCTCTGGTGGCAGGTCGCCGAGTACTCCTATGAAAGCTTCATGATTCGCACACGCCCCAAGGGCTGAACACCTAAAGCGCGATGAACTCAGGATGAATCATCATCGCGCTTTAGGTCCTCGTTTGAGCATGATCTCCAAACGCTCTGCGTTTGTCGCGAGGGAAAACCGCTTCACACTTTTCCCGATCATGCTCGAGCCGGTGGCGGCCAGCTGACGGGACGTTGCCGGCAGCTCCATCGCATCCGAATAGCCTCAGCCCTTGGCGACTTCCTTCGCAAACGTGTCGCGCAGGCCGATCGTCCGCGAGAATACCGGTTTGCCCGGCGTCGAATCCTTGTCGCGCACGAAGTAGCCCTGGCGCTCGAACTGCATCGGCTCGGTCGCATTGCTCTCCGCAACGGATGCCTCGATCCGCGCGTCAGGCAATATCTCCAGCGACTGCGGATTGAGATCGGCGGCGAAGTTCGCCGCATCCGGGCTCGGGTTGGAGAACAGCTGGTTGTAGATGCGGATCTCTGCCGGCTTCGACTGCGCGGCCGGCAGCCAGTGCATGGTCGCCTTGACCTTGCGGCCGTCCGGGGCGTTGCCGCCCTTGGTCGCCGGGTCGTAGGTGCAGCGCAGCTCCACAACCTCGCCGGCGTCGTTCTTGATCACGCCGGTGCACTTGATGAAATAGGCATAGCGCAACCGCACCTCGGTGCCCGGCGACAGGCGGAAGAACTTTTTCGGCGGGTTCTCCATGAAGTCGTCGCGCTCGATATAGATCTCGCGGCCGAACGCGATCTTTCGTGTTCCCGCTGACGGATCGTCCGGATGGTTGATCGCGTCGAGCTCCTCGACCTGCCCTTCCGGATAGTTCTCGATCACGACCTTGAGCGGCCGCAGCACCGCCATGCGCCGCTGCGCCGTGCGGTTCAATTCCTCGCGGATGCAGAACTCGAGCATGCCGACATCGACCACGCTGTTGGCCTTGGCAACACCGATGCGCTTGACGAACTCGCGCAGCGCGGCCGGCGGCACGCCGCGGCGGCGCATGGCCGCCATGGTCGGCATGCGCGGATCGTCCCAGCCTGCGACATGACCCTCGCGCACAAGCTGGGTCAGCACGCGCTTCGACAGCAGGGTGTAGGTCAGGTTCAGCCGCGCGAACTCGTACTGATGCGGCTTCGACGGCACCGGCAGCTTTTCGATGAACCAGTCATAAAGCGGCCGGTGATCCTCGAACTCCAGCGTGCAGATCGAGTGGGTGATGCCCTCGATCGCGTCAGACTGGCCGTGCGCGTAGTCATAGCTCGGATAGATGCACCATTTGTCACCGGTGCGCGGATGGTGTGCATGCAGAATGCGGTACAGCACGGGATCGCGCAGATTGATGTTGCCCGCCGCCATGTCGATCTTCGCCCGCAGCACGCGCGCGCCGTTGGGGAATTCACCCGCCTTCATGCGGCGGAACAGGTCGAGATTTTCCTCCACCGTGCGGTCACGGAACGGCGAGTTCTTGCCCGGCTCGGTCAGCGTGCCGCGGGAGGTGCGGATCTCCTCCTGGGTCTGGTCGTCGACATAGGCGAGCCCGTCGCGGATCAGCTGCTCCGCCCAGTCGTACAGGCGATCGAAATAGTCCGAGGCAAAGAACAGGTACTTACCCCAGTCGAAGCCGAGCCAGTGCACGTCGGCCTGGATGGAATCGATGAATTCCTGCTCTTCCTTGACCGGGTTGGTGTCGTCGAAACGCAGATGGCAGCGGCCCGGAAACTCCTGGGCGATGCCGAAATTGAGTGCGATCGACTTGGCGTGGCCGATATGCAGGTAGCCGTTCGGCTCCGGCGGGAACCGGGTCACGATCTCCCTGTATTTGGCCTGGTCGAGGTCGGCCTGGATGATGTCGCGAATGAAATCGCGCCCAACCTCAGTCGCCACCGGTTCTGTGCTCATCCGAATATCCTGTAGGGAAATCAGCGGTCCTTCTGCCAAATTCGCGTGGCTGAGCCAAGGCCTTAGCAGATCCGCTACCGGGCTTTAGTTATGCACCGGTCCTGTTATATACCACCGCCTCCAATGCATAGGCCCTGCCAAGAATGACCGATTCCGTCGTCACACGCTTTGCTCCCTCGCCGACCGGCTTCCTCCACATCGGGGGCGCCCGCACGGCGCTGTTCAACTGGCTCTATGCGAAGAAGCACGGCGGCAAGATGCTGCTGCGGATCGAGGATACCGACCGCGAGCGTTCCACCGAGGCCGCGATCGGCGCCATCCTCGACGGGCTGAAATGGCTGGAGCTCGGCTGGGATGGCGAGGTCATCTACCAGTTCAGCCGCGCCGCCCGCCACCGCGAGGTTGCCGAACAGCTGCTGGCGGACGGCAAGGCCTATCGCTGCTACGCCACCGCCGAGGAGCTCACCGCGATGCGCGAGAAAGCGCGCGCGGAGGGTCGTACCCGGCTCTATGACGGCCTCTGGCGCGACCGCGATCCGGCAACCGCGCCGGCCGACGTTAAGCCGACGATCCGGCTGCGCGCGCCGCAGACCGGCGAGACCGTGATCGAGGACCAGGTGCAGGGCCGCGTGGTCTGGCAGAACGAGAACCTCGACGATCTCGTCCTTTTGCGCGGCGATGGCAATCCGACCTACATGCTCGCGGTGGTGGTCGACGACCACGACATGGGCGTGACCCATGTCATCCGCGGCGACGACCATCTGATCAATGCCGCGCGCCAGAAGCAGATCTACGACGCGATGGGTTGGGCGCTGCCGAACATGTCCCACATCCCGCTGATCCACGGTCCGGACGGCTCAAAACTGTCAAAGCGCCACGGCGCGCTCGGCGTCGATGCCTACCGCGCCATGGGCTACCTGCCGGCTGCGCTGCGCAACTACCTCGTCCGGCTCGGCTGGAGCCATGGCGACCAGGAGATCTTCTCGACCGAGGAGATGATCGCGGCGTTCGACCTTGCGACCGTCGGCCGGGCCGCCGCGCGTTTCGACTTCGCCAAGCTGGAAAACCTCAACGGCCACTACATCCGCCACGCCGACGATCAATCACTCGTGAAGATGTTCGAAGACGTGCTCGACCATGTGCCCGGCCGCAGCGACCTCAAGGCCAAGTTGAACGACACCACGCGCACGCAGCTTCTCAAGGCCATGCCGAGCCTGAAGGAGCGCGCCAAGACGTTGATCGAGCTGATCGACGGCGCTTATTTCATCTTCGCCGACCGGCCGCTGGAGCTCGATCCCAAGGCGGCAGCGCTGCTGACGCCGGAGAACCGCAAGCTGATCGGGCAGCTTCATTCCGCGCTGGAGAATGTCGAGGCTTGGAGCGCGGCCAACGCGGAAGCGGCGCTGCGCGCCTTTGCCGAGGAAAATAGTCTCAAGCTCGGCGCGGTCGCCCAGCCGCTGCGGGCGGCGCTGACCGGACGGTCGACATCGCCGGGGATTTTCGAGGTTTTGGACGTGCTCGGACGCCAGGAAAGCCTGGGCCGGCTCAGCGATCAGGCCAAGGACTAGACCAAGGACCAGGCTACGACGTAAGTCGACCATGCGCGGCGCCATCTTGCAGCGCACACAGCAATAATATACCCATCTTCCCCGTACCTTCTGGAATATCCGGCCTGCCCCATCATCTCATCGGGGGCTTCCGGGTCCGGCCCGTTTCACCATACATCGGGGACCTCTGATGGACGCAAAAGCAAGCAACAAGACCGCCACGCTGACGGTCGGAAATAAGAACTACGATCTCCCGATCCACAGCGGCAGCGTCGGGCCTGAAGTCATTGATATCGGCAAGCTCTACAGCCAGTCCGGGCTGTTCACCTACGATCCCGGCTTCACCTCCACCGCGAGCTGCCAGTCCAAGATCACCTATATCGACGGCGACGCGGGCGTGCTGGAATACCGCGGCTATCCGATCGAGCAGCTCGCCGAAAACGGCGATTTCCTCGAGACCTGCTACCTGCTGCTCTACGGCAATCTGCCGACCGCCGCGCAGAAGAAGGATTTCGACGATCGCGTGATCCATCATACGATGGTGCACGAGCAGATGGCCCGCTTCTTCCAGGGCTTCCGCCGCGACGCCCATCCGATGGCGATCATGGTCGCAGCCGTCGGTGCGCTCGCCGCGTTCTATCACGACTCCACCGACATCAACGATCCGAAGCAGCGCATGATCGCGTCGATGCGGATGATCGCCAAGATCCCGACGCTGGCGGCGATGGCCTACAAATACACGATCGGCCAACCCTTCGTGTATCCGAAGAACTCGCTGAAATTCGCCGAGAACTTCCTCAATATGTGCTTCGCCGTGCCGTGCGAGGAGTACAAGATCAACCCGGTGCTGGCTGACGCGCTGGACAAGATCTTCATCCTGCACGCCGACCACGAGCAGAACGCCTCGACCTCGACGGTGCGCATCGCCGGCTCTTCCGGCGCCAACCCGTTCGCCTGCATCGCCGCCGGCATCGCCTGCCTGTGGGGCCCGGCGCATGGCGGCGCCAACGAAGCCGCGCTGGCGATGCTCGCCGAGATCGGCTCGGTCGACAACATTCCGGAATTCATCGCCAAGGTGAAGGACAAAAACAGCGAAGTCCGCCTGATGGGCTTCGGCCACCGCGTCTACAAGAACTACGATCCCCGCGCCAAGATTATGCAGAAGATGTGTCACGCCGTGCTCAAGGAGACCGGCCATGGCGACGATCCGATGCTCAAGGTGGCGCTGGAGCTGGAGCGGATCGCGCTCAGCGACCAGTACTTCATCGACCGCAAGCTCTACCCGAACGTCGACTTCTATTCGGGCATCACGCTGAAGGCGATGGGCTTCCCGGTCTCGATGTTCACCGTGCTGTTCGCCGTCGCCCGCACCGTCGGCTGGATCAGCCAGTGGAGCGAGATGATCGAGGATCCGCACCAGAAGATCGGCCGTCCGCGCCAGCTCTACACCGGTGTCACCCGCCGCGACTACGTGGCGATCAAGGATCGGAAGTAAGTTCGGCCATCACGGCCTTCGAAGCGGCGCCATCTCACGATGGCGCCGTTTTCGTTTGGCGGCATCGTAGACCGGCAAAGCGAAGCCTGCCCACCAGCTGTCCGCAACCGAGACATAAATGCGGGCCACTCCCCGATTTGCTGCCGCGCACAACAAGAAGTCCCTGCATCGCGCCGGCGAACGCTTGACAGTCGAAACGTAGCGCGCATTCTTACACTAAGTAAGAATGACAACAGGGATGGAAATGCAGGAGCAGCCGAGAAGTCGGCGGCAGACGCGCGCTGCCATTTTGACTCATCTGCTTCAGTCAGGCGGCTCGTTCCGGCCGCCGCTGGCCAAGGCCGTGCGCCTGTCGGAAGCGAGCCTGTCGCGCATCCTGTTCGACCTGAAGGCCGAAGGCCTGATCGAGGAAGTGCGGCGCCCCGCCCCTTACGTCGGCGGCCCGACGGGCCTCGTGTCACTCGACGGCTCGGTGGCGCTCGCGGCCTTCGAGCTGAGCACTCAGCGGCTCAGCATCGGCGTTGGCGGCCTGTCGGGCAAGCTGCACTACACCGAATGCGTCCCGTTGCCGAAGACGCCAACCGTCGAGAGCGTCGGCCGGGCGTTCCGCGAGGCGCTGACTTTGCTGCGCGACTCGACCCGGCTTCGCCGCATCACCCTGGCGCAGATCGGCGTCTCCATTCCGGGCCTCGGCCGGTTGAGCACATCAGGCAACCCGATCATTCCCTGCGATGTCAGGCATATCAGCGCCACGTTCGGCGAGGTGTTTGCCGGCGTGCCGGTCGAGTTCACCAATTCGGTCGTTGCGCACGCCACCTTCCATCGCTTCCGCACGGAGAATTATCCATTCAGCGGCGCGCATCTCTTTGTGTTTGTCAGCCACGGCGTTGCCGGCGCCTGGATGGATGATCCGGCCGAGGCCGATGCCCTGCAACCGGTCGAGCTCGGCCACATGGTGTTCGGGCCCGAGGGACCGCGTTGCCGCTGCGGCCATCACGGCTGCGTGGAGGCCTATACGTCGCTTACCGCCCTCGCCGAGGTTCTCGGCGTCGCGGAAGCCGAGTTGCTCCAGATCGGCAGCGAGTGGGTGAACAGGATCTCGATCTCGTCGCGCGTGCGCCAGGAATTGCGCCGGCGGCTGTTCCGGCTCGGCCTTGCGATCGGCAACACATTGAATGTCAGGCTATGCAATGGCGTCGCGATCAGCGGCTGGCCGTCGCTTCTCTCCGAGGACGATCGCAGCGCCGTGGTCGAGGGGATCGACGCCTGCCTGCTGGGCGGGCGGACATTGGCACAGGTGTCCCTCGCCTTCGTGCCGCCCTCGACTGGCAACGATCCGCAGGCAGCCCTCGCCTTCGCCGCGTTCTGTCTGGCCAGCCGCGGCGGTATGCCGGCGGCATCGACGGAGGCCGCCTGACACGCCCTGAGCCGCGCGGCTTCAAGGCGCCAAGAGTTCACACCGGGAGGAACTGCCATGCCGATCATAACAACAAGGCGTCGTCTGCTCGCTGGATCTGCTGCTGCGCTCGCGCTGCCGGCATTTGCCCGCGCGCAAAGCGCGGTCAAGCCGCGCCTGACCGTGATTTCGCAATGGTCCGCAGGCAGCGATGGGGCGGCTATCACCGCGCTCGGCAAGAAATTCGAGGAGAAGGGCGGGACTTGGCAGCACTCGCCCGTCCCCGGATTCACCACCGAGATGATGAACAAGCTGCGCGCTCAGATCATCGCCGGCGATCCGCCGGCCTGTTCGCAACTCAAGGGCCCCGAGATTGCGGCCTGGTCGAAGATCGCCCCGACCGTTAATCTGGACGCCCTTGTCGCCGCCGCCGGCTACGAAAAAGTTGTCGCTCCAGACCTTGCACGATTGCATAAGCCGGGGGGCAAGTGGATTTCATTGCCGTTACAGATCTACAGCACCAACATGCTGTTTCTCTCCAAACGCGCGATGGACAAAGCCAAGGCCGACAAGATCCCCGTTACGTGGGCTGACTTCAACGAGCTTGCCGAAAAGATGAAAGCGGGCGGAGTTACATATCCCATCGCCAACGGCGGCACCCGCCCCGACGACGGGCAGAAATTCGAAGCCTCTCTCGCCGGCATCAGCCCCGCTGCGTACCGCGCAGCCATCATGAATCTCGACAAGAAAGCCCTCGAGGGTCCCGAGATAAAGGCCGCGTTCGCACAGGCCCGCAAGATCTCCGACTGGATGGATCCCAACGTCGGCGCCCAACCCTATGCCACCAACCTGAAGCGCTTCATCGATGGCGATATGGGCATGATGATCCAGGGCGGGTGGGCGCAGGGCGTGTTGCGCAACGCCGGTTTCAAACTCGACGACTTCACCATCACGCCGGGCCCCAGCGACAATAGCAAGCCGGTCTTCCTGTTGAATGCCGATGCCTTCATATTCTGGCAGCGCAAGGAGCCCGACCTGCAGGCTGGTCAGACGTTGATGGCCCAGCTCGTCATGGATCCGGCGATCCAGACAATGTATTCGCAGATCACGGGGTCGATACCCGTGCGCACCGATGTCGATCTCTCCGGCGAAGGCTGGTCGGATGGTCAACGGCGGACCGCCGCAGCACTGAAGGACGCTGTCGCCAACAATCAGGCCGTCCTGAGCCTCGCGCACAACATGGCGCAGGAAAACGGCCTGACCGCCGCGATGATCGACGTCATCACCGAGTACGTGAAGAACAAGACAATCAAGCCGGACGAGGCCGTAACCCGCCTCGCCGAGGCCGTCGAGGGCGCGCGTTGACCAGCGCCGTCTCGACAGCAACGCAACCGGGCCGGCCGGCGACCTCTGAAATGGTGCGCCGGCTGCCCGAATATCTGATGATCTGGCTGCCGCTGCTGCTGTCGGCCGCGCACCTCGTTTCGTTTTCGCTGTGGACGATCTGGATTTCGTTCACGCCATCCACGCTTGTTCCGGTCTCGGGCTGGGTGGGCTTGCGCAACTACACCGCGGTCCTGGCGTCGCGGAACTGGCAGATCGCCTTCGACAATCTGCTGCTGTTTGGCAGCGCTTTTGTGCTGCTCAGTTTGGTGACCGGCCTCATGCTTGCGATCCTGCTCGATCAGCGCATTCGCGGCGAGAACGTGCTGCGAACGATCTTCCTCTACCCCCTGGCGGTCTCGTTCGTCGTCACCGGCACGGTCTGGAGTTGGCTGCTCAATCCCGGCATTGGGATCCAGAAACTCGCTCACGACCTCGGCTGGACCTCCTTTCGGTTCGACTGGCTCGTCGACCGCGACATGGCAATCTGGACCATCGTTATCGCTGCGGTCTGGCAGTCCTCTGGCTTCGCCATGGCGCTGTTCCTCGCCGGCCTTCGGTCGGTCGACGCCGACATTATCAAGGCCGCGCAGATCGACGGCGCTGGTCCGATCCGAATCTACCGGCGCGTCATTTTGCCCACGCTTTGGCCGATCACTATCACCGTCGTCGTGGTCCAGTTGCAGTTCGCAATTTCGGCCTTCGACCTCGTCCGCGCGCTCACCAATGGCGGGCCCGGTATAGCGACCCAGCTGCCGGCCCTTGTCGTCTATGATCTTATGTTCCAGCGCGGCCAGCTCGGCCGGGGTGCGGCGGCGGCGGTGCTCATGTTGCTCATTCTCCTCGCGGTCCTGCTGCCCTACGCAGCTTGGCGTTATGTCCAGCGACGGCGGTCGAACCATGCGTGACCGAACCTTCGCGCCGAGCCGGATGTTGATCTATCTCGTCGTTTCGTTGTTCGCGGCCGCCTATCTCGCGCCACTGGCTGTTGTCGTTCTCAACTCGCTCCGTACCAACGAGGAGATCGCGCAGGCCTCGATGATCGGCTGGCCGAAGCAATTGGCTTGGAGGAACTATGTCGCTGCCTGGAGCGGTTTCTGCGTCGCTGAGACCTGCGCCGGTATCCGGCCGTACATGCTGAACTCTGCGCTCGTCACGATTCCCGCGACGATCTTCTCGACCATACTGGGAGCGATTGCCGGTTACGCCGTCTCGCTCTGGCGTTTTCGCGGCGACAACTGGATCTACGGCGTCGTGACCCTCGGCCTCTTCCTTCCCCAGCAGATGCGCCTGCTTCCCTGGACCATCGTGCTGCGGGACATCGGTGTCATCAACACGCTGACCGGCCTCGTGCTGATTCACACGATCCAGGGGCTCTCCTTCACCGTGCTGTTCTGCCGAAACTATTATGTCGCCATTCCACATGAACTGATCAGGGCCGCGCGCATCGATGGCGCCGGGTTCTTTCGCATTTTCTGGCGCATCATTCTGCCGCTCTCGGCTCCCATCTTGATCGTCACCGTGATCTGGCAGTTCACGCACATCTGGAACGAGTTCCTCTATGGCGTGACATTCACGACCGGCCAGCAGCAGCCGGTCACGGCTGCGCTCATCGCGCTATCTGCTGCAATCGCAGATATCCCGCAGCATGGAGTGCAGAGCGCTGCGGTGATCATCGCGGCCCTGCCCACGTTGTTGATCTATCTCCTCGGCGGCAGGTACTTCGTGCGCGGCCTTACCGCCGGCGCTGTGAAATGATGGAGTCACCATGGCAGCATTGAGCATTCGCACCCTATCCAAGCGCTATGCCAATCTGGAGGTGCTGAAGGGCATTGATCTCGACATCGAGAGCGGCGAATTCACGGTGCTGGTCGGGCCGTCCGGCTGCGGCAAGTCCACCCTGCTCAACATCGTTGCGGGGCTCGACCGTCCGAGCGAAGGGACCGTGGAAATCGGCGGACGCGTCGTCAATGACATACCGCCCAAGGACCGCGACATCGCCATGGTGTTTCAGTCCTACGCGCTTTATCCGTCGATGACGGTGCGCCAGAACATCACCTTCGGCATGGAATGCCGCCACGTGCCGAAGGCAGAGCAGGAGAAGGCTCTGGCGAACGTGGCCCGGCTGCTCCAGATCGAGCCGCTGCTCGGCCGCAAGCCGTCGCAATTGTCCGGCGGCCAGCGCCAGCGCGTGGCGATGGGCCGGGCGCTGGTGCGCGATCCCCTGTTGTTCTTGTTCGACGAGCCGCTCTCCAATCTCGACGCCAAGCTGCGCGTCGAGATGCGGATGGAGATCAAGCGGCTGCACCAGCGCATCCGCGCCACCATCGTCTATGTCACCCACGACCAGATCGAGGCGATGACGATGGCGACGCGGATCGCCGTGATGCATCGCGGCGTGGTGCAGCAGTTCGCCGATCCTGATACCGTGTACCGCTATCCCGCCAATCTGTTTGTCGCCCGCTTCATGGGCTCGCCGCCGATGAACACAATGCCGGCGCGGCTCGAGGCCGATGCCAGCGGGCTGGTGGCCGTGATCGGAGCTGGGCGGCCTGATGAGGTTCGTCTCCGCCTGCAAGGATACGATGCAGCGGCGCCCTTCGTCGGCCGCGAGGTGGTGTTCGGGATCAGGCCGGAATGCATCGCCGAGGGCAGCCGCTTGTTTTCCGGCGATGCGCCCATTGTCGTCAACGCCCCGGTGGAGATGGTCGAGCCCACCGGCGCCGAAACCATCGTGCTGCTGCGGCTCGGTGGCGAGTCTGCGCTGGCGCGCATCACGCCGGATATCCGCCCCACGCCGGGAACGCCAGCCGCTTTCGCGCTCGATACGCGCCGCATCTGCCTGTTCGACCCCGAGACGGAGCGACTCATCGCATGACGAAGACAACCTATTCTGACCTCAAAGGCCGCGTGGTGTTGATCACCGGGGGAGCCAGCGGCATCGGCGCCGCCTTCGTGCGCGCCTTCGCGGCCCAGGGGGCCCGCGTTGCGTTCCTCGATATCGACGAAGCGGCCGGCGGCGCGCTGGTCGCGGAGGTCGCGGCCGCGTCCGGGCCCGCACCGCTGTTCGTGCCCAGCGACCTCCTCGACATCGACGCGCTGCGCTCCGCGATCGCAAAGGTCCACCGTTCGCTCGGCGATGCCGCAGTCCTGGTCAACAACGCGGCCAACGATCAGCGCCAGGCGCTGGCTGAGGTGACGCCCACCGAATTCGACTGGATGATCGGCGTCAACCTCAAGCACGTCTTCTTTGCAGCGCAAGCGGTGGTACCGCAGATGCAGGCGCGCGGCGGCGGCTCGATCATCAACATGTCGTCGGTGGCGTGGATGCGCGGCGCGCCGGCGCTGCCGGTCTACGCCGCGGCGAAGGCGGCGATCGTCGGCTTCACCAATTCGCTGGCCCGGCTAGTCGGTCCCGACCGCATCCGCGTCAACGCAATTGCACCCGGCATGGTGATCACCGAACGCCAGCGCCGGCTGTGGTATCCGAATGAGCAGAGCATCGCCGAGCTTCGCACGCGGCAGATCATCCCCGATGCGGTGACGCCCGAGGACATCGCGAACATGGCGCTGTACCTCGCCTCCGACGAGAGCCAGCGCATCACGCGCCAATGCTTCCAAGTCGACGGCGGCTTGGGCTAGCGCAAGTCCTGTAGGGTGGGCAAAGCGCAAGCGTGCCCACCGTCTCTCGGCAACTGGAAAAAGGTGGGCACGCATTCGCTTTGCCCACCCTACAAATCCGTCGCTTACCGCCTGCCCTTGCGCATCGTGGCCAGCACGGTGTCGGCGGCGAGCACGCTCGGCGATTTGTTGCCGGTCGACATGATCGTGTCGAGCTGGGCAAACGCTTCTACCTGCTGGCGGCGCAACGGCGAATCCGTCAGCACCTCGGTCAGCGCCGGCGCGAGCTTTTCCGGCGTGCAGTCCTCTTGCAGGAACTCGGGGATCACCTCCTTGCCGATCACGAGATTGGCGAGGATCACAGACGAGACCTTGACCGCGCGGCGCAGGATGAAGGCTTCGATCGCGCTGACGCGATAAGCCGTCACCATAGGGATGCCCGACAGCGCGAGCTCGAGCGTCACCGTACCCGATTTCGCCAACGCCGCGTGCGCGATGCGGAAGGCGACGCGCTTCTCGTTTTCGCCGACCACGATCTGGGGCTTGACCGGCCAGTTCGCAACACCCTCGCGGATGGCGGCTTCGAGATGCGGCATGGTCGGCAACATCAGCGCGAACGCGCGGCCCTCCGCCTGCAATCGGCCAACCGTCGCGCCGAATACGTCGAGATGATGCCTGATCTCGCTGTGGCGGCTACCCGGCAGCACCAGGAGAACCGGTGGCTCGCCGTCGCGGCGCGCCTGCTCCTCGGCATTCGGCCGCAGCGACGGCAGTTGCTCGATCAGGGGATGGCCGACATAGCTGCATGGCGGTCCCCGCAGCTTGCGGTATTCCTCCGGCTCGAACGGCAACAGTCCGAGCACGTGATCGACATAGCCGAGCATGGCGCGCGCCCGGCCCGGCCGCCAGGCCCAGACCGAGGGCGAGACGTAATCGACGACCGGAATCGCCGGATTGCGCGCGCGCACGCGGCGGGCGACACGATGGGTGAAATCGGGACTGTCGATGATGACGAGCGCGTCGGGCGCCACCTCCGTCACGGCGTCCGCGGTCTGGCGGATCAGCCGCAAAATCTTCGGCAATTGCCCTACCACCGCGGCGAAGCCGACGATCGACAATTCCTCGATCGGGAACAGCGAATTGAGCCCCTCGCGCGTCATGGTGCGGCCGCCGACGCCCTCGAACTGCACGCCATCGCCGAGCCGCTGGCGCAGCACCTTCATCAGGGCACTGCCGAGCCTGTCGCCGGATTCCTCCGTCGCGATCAGGAAAATTATCTGCTTCGGATCGCGCCCCTGCATCACGCCGGCAGACCGATGACGAAGAGATACTTGGCGTCGGCGATCCCGATCATCGCCTGCGGCTCGGCGGCGATGGTGTTGCCGGCGATGACGGCGATGCCGGCCAGGCCCGCGGCAGCGACGCCCTCGATGGTACGTGCGCCGATCGTCGGCAGGTCGAAACGCAGATCCTGGCCGCTCTTCGGCGCCTTCACCAGCACCCCGCGGCCGGTGGCTGCACGGATACGCCCCTCCTCGCGCAGGCGTGCGACGCGCGCGAGCAGGGCATCGGTGCCCTCGATATCCTCGACCGCCACCACGTGGCCGTCGATCACCACCGCGGCCTGGCCGATATCGAACGGCCCGAGCGCGCTCAGCACCGCGCGCCCGCGCTCGATGTCGGTCTTGCTGTTGTCGCTCGGCCAGGCGCGGGTGATGCAGCCCTCAGGCATCAGCAAGTCGGGCGCGACGTCCCTGATGCCGATCATGCGAAAGCCGCCCTGCTCGAGGATGCGTCCGACGCCGGACAACAAATGATCGTCGCCGCCGCGGAAGGCGCGGATGACATTGCCGAGCAGCCGCAGCGTCGTGAAGTCGAACCGGATCTCCGAGAGCGACGGCCGTACCAGCGTGCCGATGAAGATCAGGTCGCGGCAGCCCTCCTCGCGAAACAACCGCATCGCGCGGCCGAGCTGGCCGACCGAGATCCAGCGGTGGCGGAATTTTTCCACCTGCGCCGGATCGCAGGCGCCGCGCAGCGCAAACAGCACCGGCGTAATGCCGCGCGCGGCGAGCGACTCGGCGACCGCGAACGGCATCGCGCCGCCGCCAGCGACCACGCCGACCGGAGATGAAATCCCCGAAGCCGCCGATGTCGCCCCCGCGGTCATCTCAGAACTCACTTTGCGATGGCGGGAAGACAAAGCGGACGATGCCTGCCCTTGCCGATGAAGTCGAGGATCTCGGCGATCGCGGCATCCTCGCCTGCCAGCGGTCGCACCGCCTCGAGCCGCTCGGCGAACGTGCCGGGCCCGTGGAACAGTTTTTGGTAGAACGCACGTACAGTCGCAAGCCGTTGCTTGGTGAACTTGCGCCGCTTCATGCCGATGAGATTGAGACTCTCGAGTACCGCATACTGACCGTTGACGAGCCCATATGGGATGACGTCGTCGCGCACGCCGCAGACTCCGCCGACCATCACGTACGGGCCGATGCGCGTGAACTGATGCACCGCGGACAGGCCGCCGATATAGACGGCATCGCCAATCTCGCAGTGCCCGCCAAGCGTCGCCGAGGTCGCGAAGATCACGTTGTTGCCGACCATGCAGTCGTGGCCGACATGGCTGTTGTTCATGAAATAGCCATCGTTGCCGACGCGCGTCAGCCCGCCCCCCTTGATGGTGCCGACGTTCATCGTCGCACCCTCGCGGATGGTGCAGCCGGACCCAATCTCGAGTTTGGTCGGTTCGCCCTTGTAGCTGAGATCCTGCGGCGCTCCACCGAGCACCACGAACGGCGAGATCACGCAGCCATCTCCGATCGAGGTGTGACCGATGACCGTGACCTGCCCGATCAGCTTGCAGTTTTTGCCGATCACGACATGCGGACCGATGATGCAAAAGGGCCCGATCTCGGTGCCCTCACCGATCAATGCGCCGTCTGCCACCCGCGCGGTGGGATCAATCTTGCTCATCAAGCAATCATACTTATCAAGAAGGTCTGGTTATGTGTTGAAGTTGCTTCGTTTTCCGCTGGTTAGCGCGACTATGCCCGATCTGTCCAGTGACGTATCATCTCGCCGTGTTTCAAGCGTCGGATGAGCTGGCCGTCGCAACCCATCAACGTGTTCATGCGGAGCTTCAAGTCCCGTGGTCAGAGCCTTGGCAATCCTGCTCGCGCAGTTGATGGGTACACCGATCGCTTCTGAGACAGTCGAGACCGGCGAACGCCGCCTTGTCGATCTCGAGACGTTCGAATGCCGCGACATCACCCGCAGCACTATCCTGCAGCGCGTCTGCTACGACCGGGCGCAGCAAGACCTCATCGTCGCGATCAACGGCAGGTATGACCGCTATTGCGGGGTCCCGGCCGAGACGGTCGAGCGCCTGCTGGCCGCACCGTCCATGGGCCGGTTCTTCAACCAGACGATCAGGCGCGAGGTCGCTGGCGACCGCTACGATTGCCGGACAAGCCAACCGGTCCAGCGGAGTTGATCCCCCTCAGTCGGTCAGCATCGCCCCGACGTCGGCTTCCGCGACGACCTGGCCGTTGACCTTGGCGTCGCCGTGAAACCACCACATGGTCTTGCGGCGGCCGATCGAGCGCATGTGGTACTCGATGGTATCGCCGGGCATCACGGGCTTGCGGAACTTGCATTTGTCGATGGTGAGGAAATAGACCGCCCGCGGCTTTTCGGTGCCCTCGACCGACTTGATGCCGATCACGCCCGCGGTCTGCGCCATCGCCTCGATCATCATCACTCCGGGATAGACCGGGCGATCCGGGAAGTGGCCCTGGAACGGCGGCTCGTTGAAGGTGACGTTCTTGATGCCGATGCCGCTGTAATCGGTGCGGATGTTGATCACGCGGTCGATCAGCAGCATCGGAAAGCGGTGCGGGAGCGTTTGCAGGATCATGTTGATGTCCACAAGCTCGAACCTGACCGGTGCTTCGTCCGTCACTCCCGTTCCTCCTGCTTCGGATCGGCTTTGCTGTCGCGCGCCAGGCGCTCCACCGCCAAAATCTCCTTGAACCACTGCCGGGTCGGCTTGGCAAAAAAACCGCCCCAGCGTCCGCCCGGCGGGATGTCGTCCTTGACGCCGCTCATGGCAGTCACCTGAGCCCCATCCCCGATCTTGAGGTGATTGTTGATGCCAACCTTCGCTCCCAAGGCTACGTTGTCGCCGATGGTCAGGCTGCCGGCCAGCCCGATCTGGGCCGCCAGCAGGCAGTGCCGGCCGATCGTCACATTGTGGCCGATCTGAACCTGATTGTCGATTTTGGTGCCCTCCCCGATCACGGTGTCGCGCAAGCTGCCGCGATCGATCGTCGTTCCGGCGCCGACCTCGACGTCGTTCTGGATCACCACCCGCCCGGTCTGCGGCACCTTCAGATGGCCCTCGGGGCCGAAGAAGATGAAGCCATAGCCGTCCTGGCCGATCGAGCAGCCGGGATGGATCAGGACGTTGTTGCCGATCAGTGCGCACTGGATCGCCGTGCGGGCGCCGACGTTGCAGTCTCGGCCGATCTTGACGCCGGGGCCGATCACGGCGCCTACGCCTACCACCGTGCCGCTGCCGATCTCGACATCCGGGCCGATGACGGCCAGAGGATCGACGATGACGCCGTCCTCGAGCCGCGCCGAGGGGTCGACGATCGCCGACGGCGCGATGCCGTCATTGCCGGCCCAGGATTGCGGCCTGAGCGCGTCACCGTGCCATTCCCGGGCGATCCTGACGAAGGCACGGAACGGCTGGGTCACCCGCAGCACGGCGACATGCGCGGGCACCTGGGCCTCGAAGCGCGGGCTCACCAGGCAGGCGCCGGCTTTGGTCGCCCTGATCTGGTCGGCATATTTGACGTTGTCGAAGAACGTCAGGTGCATCGGGCCGGCCTCGTCGAGCGAAGCCAGGCCGGTGATGACTTGGCCGCCCCTGATAGGGTCGACCAGTTGCGCCTTGGTCAGCGCGGCAATGTCGGCCAGCGCTGAGGCTGGCGGCTTTGTGAAGAAGGTCGGCTGCGCCATTCCACCCCGTCGCGGTCCGGCTTCGGCATGAAGCGGTCAAGCCGCATCATGCCTCATCTCTTGGATCGACACGACCCCTTCGGAAACCGGCTTCCCTGATTCGGATCGTGCCTGCTGCTCGAATTAGAAGCTGGTGCCGCCGCCGAACCGGAATTCCTGCGTACGGTCGTTCTTGCCCTTGGTGAGCGGCACGGCGTAGTCGAAGCGCAGCGGTCCGAATGGCGACTGCCAGATCAGGCCGACACCAACTGACGAGCGGACGACATTGCCGTTGTCATACACCAGGCCGGTACACGTTCCAGGCGAGGCCGGGTTGACGGTCGACGGCGTACAAGTCGAGTTCCTGGTCGTGGTCATTTCGTTGGTCACCGACCACGTCGTCGGTCCCTGATAGTCGTAGAGACCACCGGCGTCGGCGTAGACCGCACCCTTCAGACCCACTTCCTTCGGCAGGAACCAGAACGGCATCTGCAATTCGAGCGAAGCGCCCCAATATTTGGTGCCGCCCAGCGCGTCCCGCGAGCCGTAGGGATTCAGATCCCGCGGACCGATGCCGTTCGGAGCAAAGCCGCGGACCAGGTTCGGGCCCATCTGGAAATGGTCGAGCATGCGCAGGTCATCGCTGCCGATCTTGTTCAGGATGCCGGTCTGCAAATGGACCAGGCCGACAACGTCCGCGACCAGCGGAGCGTAGTACTTCGCATCGACAACGGACTTCAGGTAGGACACGTCGCCGCCGACGCCGGCAAAATCCTGCCGGAAATCGACGAGCAGACCGTCGGTGGGGTTCTTGTTGTTGTCCAGGGTGTTGTAGGTCAGCGTGTAGCCGAGCGCCGAGGTCAGCGTCTTGCCGTTCGCAAGTTCCCTGCGCACCGGCAGCGAGGCTTCGCCGTCACTGTAGCAGCCGAGGCCGTTGGTCGAGGGATCCAGCGGAATACCACTCGCCGCCGAGAAAGCCGGGCTCGGATTGAATGCCGACGAGCCGACAACGTTGTTACAGTTCGCCAGATAGCTCGGCAGCGTGATTTCCTGCTGGTAGACCGAGTAGCGCAGCTGGAGCGCCAGATCTTCACGCAGGCTGAAGCCGAGGCGCGGGCTGAAGCCCAGCGTCTTGGTACCGTACGAGATGTAGCTGTTGGACAGCTGCTGGCGCTGATAGAGGTCGAGGCCCAGCGCGACCCGGTAGTCGAGCAAATACGGCTCGACGAACGACAGCGAATAGCCGCGCGCATACTGGCCGTAGGTCACCGAGGCCTTGGCGAACAGGCCGCGGCCCAGCAGGTTGCGTTCGGAGATCGAGACTTCGGCGAGCGCACCGTCGGTGGTGGAGTAGCCGCCCGAAACCGAGAAGTCGCCGGTCGACTTCTCGTCGAGATCGACGACCAGAACCACGCGGTCGCTGGAGGAGCCCGGCTCCGTCGTGATCTTCACGGTCTTGAAGTAGTCCAGATTCTTCAGGCGCCGCTCGGCACGGTCGACCAGCGCGCGGTTGTAGGCGTCGCCCTCGGAGATGTCGAATTCGCGCCGGATCACGTAATCGCGCGTGCGGGTGTTGCCGCGGATGTTGATGCGCTCGATATAGGTGCGCGGGCCCTCGTCGATATTGAAGACCACCGTCACGGTATGGGCTTCGAAATTGCGGTCACCACCGGGACGAACCACGGCGAAGGCATAGCCGCGCCGCGAGGCCTCGATCTGCATCTCCTCGACCGATTTCTCGACCGATTCGACGTTGTAGAGCGAACCGGCGTGGACGCGCGAATAGGCGCGCATCGACGTGGGATCGAAGTTCGGAATGCTGGAGCGGAAGTCGACCGCGCCGACACGGTATTGCTGTCCCTCCTCGATCTTGAAGGTGACGAGGAAGCCCTTTTTCTCCGGGTCATATTCGGTGAGCGCGGCCACGACCTGAACGTCGGCGAAGCCGTTCTTGAGATAGAATCGGCGGAGCAAGTCGCGGTCGGCCTCGACCCGATCCGGATCGTAGACGTCGCCGCTGCCGAGGAAGCTCAGCAAATTCGTTTCATGCGTCTTGATGACGTCCCTGAGCCGGTAGGACGAGAACGCATTGTTGCCGATGAAGTCGATCGACTTGACGCCGGTCTTGGCGCCCTCCTCGACCGTGAAGACGAGATCGACGCGGTTGTTCGGCTGCTCGATGATCTCGGGCGTGACGCGCACGTCGTAGCGGCCCGAGCGGCGATAGATTTCGGCAATTCGCAGCGTGTCGGACTGCACCATGGCGCGGGAGAAGGTGCCGCGCGCCTTCGACTGGATTTCAGCCGTAAGCTGCTCGTCCTTGATCTTCTTGTTGCCCTCGAAGGCAATACGCCCGATCACCGGGTTTTCCACCACGGAGACGATGATCTGGCCGCCGGCGCCGCGATTGATCCTCACGTCCTGGAACAGGCCGGTCTCGATCAGCCGCTTCAGGCCGTCATCGATCGCGCCCTGATCAAGGCGGCCACCCGGGCCCGGGTTGAAATAGGAGCGGATGGTCTCCACCTCGACACGGCGATTTCCCTCGACCGAAATCGACTGAACGGTCTGAGCGAGCGCAGACGAAGACACAAAAACAGCCCCAATCGGGGCAACCACCGGCGCGCCGAACATGATCAGGGTGGCAAGCAAGCCGCCCCGGAGTCGCAGACCAAACTTCATGCGCAACGCGCCCTTATCATTCCGTACCAGACCCAACCCCAAAGCCAGTCTGGAGATTCCCCAAAGTTCAAGCCGCTTGTAGCCAATTTCCCCGACGTCGCAAACGGTTGAGCGCGCCGTAATTTCAATTTCAATCCAAGACGTTGCTGATCAGCAACGTCACAAAAAAGCCGTATCAGGACGCCGCCATTCGCAAGATATCGTTGTAGGTTGCGAACACCATCAGCATCAGCACCAGACCCAGTCCGATTCGGAACCCCATCTCCTGCGTCCGCTCGGACAGGGGCCGGCCCCGAACCACTTCGGCTGCATAGAACATAAGGTGACCGCCATCGAGCAGCGGGATCGGGAACAGATTCAACAGCCCGATCGAGACCGACAGCACCGCGCAGAGATTGATCACGAACTGGAACCCGGCGCTGGCCGCCTGCCCCGACATCTTTGCGATGCCGAGGACGCCGCTGACCTCGTTGGGATTGCCCGTTCCCACGAACAGCGAGCCGAGGAACTTGAAGGTGCTGGTGATGATGAACCAGACCTGCTCGCCCCCAATCTTCAACGCCTCGCCGACGCCGACTGGCGCGGTCGAGGCCTCGCCGGCCTGGGACTTGTGCTCGACGCCGAGCACGCCGAGGCGATGGCTGTTGCCGAACGGGTCCTTGCGCTCCAGCAGCGCCGGCGTCGCCGTCAGCGAAACCACCGCGCCGTCCCGTTTCACCTGGAAGGTAAGCGCCGAACCAGCGTTCATCGCAACGATTCGCTGCATGTCGGCAAAGCTCTCGATCGGCTTGCCGTCGATCTGCACGACAACGTCTCCGACCTTGAAACCGGCCGTGGCGGCAACGCCATCGGCGACAACGCCGTCCACGCGCGCGATCGTGCTCGGCTTGCCGTAGTACAGCGCCATGCCGGCGAAGATCAGCGCGCCGAGGATGAAATTGGCGATCGGACCGGCGGCGACGATGGCGGCGCGCGGGCCGACCTTCTTGTGGTGGAAGCTACCGGCCCGCTCCTCGGCGGTCATGGCCGCGAGCGCCTCGGGAGATGGCGTCGACGCCTCGCTCTCGTCACCGAAAAACTTGACGTAGCCGCCGAGCGGGATCGCCGAGATCTTCCAACGGGTGCCGTGGCGGTCGTTGAAACCGGCCAGTTCAGGGCCGAAGCCGAGAGAAAAGGTTAACACTCGAACGCCCGCCCAGCGCGCGACCAGAAAATGGCCGAGCTCGTGGAAGAACACGACGATGGTCAGGACGAACAGGAAGGGAACCGCGTAGCCGATGAGCCCATGGCTCAACGTATTGAAACTATGGAAGAAAAAGTCAAACATCGATATCCCTCATCCAGCGCCGCAAGGCCCTGGCCCCGAACCACCTAGGATGCCTTTAAGGCAATTTGAGGCAATAGGGCGGCAGCTCTATTTCGCGCAACATGGTCAACAGAAATGGCGTCGTCGGCCGAGGTCAGCGGCGCCTGGTTCCCGGTGCGGATCCAGTCGTCCAGCGTCGCCTCCACCAGCCGCGCAATCGCGCCGAATCGTATCTGGTCGGCGATGAAGGCGGCGACCGCGACCTCGTTGGCGGCGTTGTAGACGGTGGTCGCTCCCTTCCCGGTCCGAAGCGCATCGTAGGCCAGGCGGAGCCCCGGGAATCGCTCGAAATCCGGCGCCTCGAAGGTCAATTGGCCGATCTTGGCCAGATCGAGCTTGGCCGCAGGCCCGTTGATGCGGTCGGGCCAGCCGAGGCAGTGCGCGATGGGCGTACGCATGTCGGGCGCGCCGAGCTGAGCCACGACCGAACGGTCGGAAAATTCGACCATGCCATGGATGATTGACTGCGGATGAACCAGCACGTCGATCTCGTCCGGCGTCAGCGCGAACAGATAGGACGCCTCGATCACCTCGAGCCCCTTGTTCATCATCGAGGCGGAATCGATCGTAATCTTCTGGCCCATGCTCCAGTTCGGATGCTTCAGCGCCTGGGCGAGCGTGGCCTGCTCGATATCTGCGCTCTTCCACGTCCGGAACGGTCCGCCCGAGGCGGTGATGATGACGCGGACCAGTTCGTCGCGATTGCCTGAGCTGAGCGCCTGAAACAGAGCATTGTGCTCGGAATCGGCCGGCAGGATGCAGGCGCCCGCCTTCGCCGCGCGCTGCATGAAGAAGTCGCCGGCGCAGACTAGGCACTCCTTGTTGGCCAGCGCGACGTGCGCGCCACGATCGACCGCGGCCAATGCCGGCTTCAGTCCGGCCGCGCCGCTGACCGCGGCCATCACCCAGTCGGCCGGCCGCGCGCCGGCCTCGATCACCGCGCTTTCGCCGGCGCCGCATTCGGTGCTCGTTCCCGCAAGCGCGGCCTTGAGTTCGGCGAGCTTGGAGGTATCGGCGATCGCGACGAAGCGCGCGGAAAATTCTTTCGCGAGATTTGCCAGCGCTTCGACATTGCCGTTCGCCGTCAACGCCTCGACGCGGTAGCGCTCGGGAGAAGCGCGCAGCAGGTCCATCGTGCTGTCGCCGATCGAGCCGGTGGCGCCGAGAACCGTGACGCTACGGACGCTAGACGCCGCAGCCTTGTTATTACGCAATGGGACCGCGCTCATATTCTCACCAAACCATAAGACCGCTTCCGGCGCTATGCACACCATGGCGGAGGAAGCCGATAATCCATGCCACCAGGATGGCGACGACAAATCCGTCCAGGCGATCCATAAGCCCGCCATGGCCGGGAATTAAGTGACTGGAATCCTTGACATCGAAGCGCCGCTTCACCCCGGATTCGAAGAGATCGCCAGCTTGTGAGACCACCGACAGGATGGCGCTGAGAAGCAGCAGTGGAATTGCCTTTCCGAGCCCGCAGGCGGCAAAGCCGGCCGCCACCGCAAGGCTCGCCGCAAAGCCGCCGAACGCGCCGGCCCAGGTCTTCTTCGGGCTTACGCGCGGCCAAAGCTTCGGCCCGCCAATGCCGCGGCCGGCGAAATAACCGCCGATATCGGTGGCCCATACCACGAGCAGCACGAACATCAACGCGGCGAAGCCGTGCACGGGGTCCTGCCGCACCAGGATCGAGGCGAGCAGCGCAGCCGATGCATAGGCAAAGCCCGAGGCGGCCCAGACAAACTTGCCCCGCGCAACCGCCGCAACGATCGCGCCACCAACAAGCCCGGTGATCACGGCAGTCTTGAGCGCACCGAAGGCGATGCAGAACCCCATGATGGCCAGGACGATCGTCCCGGACGCGGTCAGCGCGGCCGAGCCCGCGCCCACCACCATCAGCCATTCCGCGAACAGGCCGATCGACACCAGGGTCACCAGAAACGCCCAAAGCCAGCCGCCCGCATAAGCAAGCGCAATGGCGAGCGGCGCCAGCACGACCGCCGCGAGAACTCGCATCACGAGATTGCTGGCCGGCGCAGCGCCCGCCGGTGCGGCGTCGGGATCGCTCACGATGCGGTTTTCGCGACGAGGCCGCCGAAACGGCGTTCGCGCCTGGCAAATTCGGCGATCGCACCTTCCAGCGCCGCCTTGTCGAAATCGGGCCAGTGGATCGGCACGAACACGAGCTCGCTATAGGCGGCCTGCCACATCAGGAAGTTGGACAGGCGCTGCTCGCCCGAGGTGCGGATGATGAGGTCGGGATCTGGGATCTCGGGCGCATCGAGATGGGCCCCGAGCGTCTCAGCGTCAATCGTGCCAGGATCGCGCCTGCCCTCGGCGACCTCGCGCGCGAGCTTCTGCGCCGCCTTCGCGATCTCCTGCCGCGAGCCGTAGTTGAAGGCGACGACGAGCGTGAGGCGCGTGTTGCCGCGTGTCAGCTCCTCGGCCTCGTTCAGGAGCCCGCGGATGTCGCCCTCGAGCCCGTCCCGCTCGCCGATGATGCGCACTTTGACGCCATCGCGATGCAGGCTCGCAAGGTCGTTGCGGATGAAGCGCCGCAGCAGGCCGAAGAGATCGCCGATCTCGCTCGCCGGGCGCGACCAGTTCTCGGAGCTGAAGGAGAAGATGGTGAGGTAACGGATGCCGAGCTCGTGCGAGGCGCGAACCACGCGGCGCAGGGCCGCAACGCCGCGGCGATGGCCTTCGGCCCGCGGCAGGCCGCGCGCGGCTGCCCAACGCCCATTGCCATCCATGATGATGGCGACATGCGCAGGCGCGTCGGACCGGTCGGGTCCCTCCGTAGCGGGCGCGGCGGCGTTGGACATAAAGGCGGCCCTAAAGCATGACCCGGAAAAGTGCGAAGCGATTCTCCGAAAAGATCATGCGCGAACAATTAACCTGAAGCGCGATGAACACTTCATCGCGCTTCAGACGGTGAGGATTTCTTTTTCCTTGGCGGCCAGCAACTGGTCGATCTCGACGATGGTGCTGTCGGTCGCCTTCTGCACGTCGCCGGCGAGACGCTCCTGGTCGTCCTCGGACATCTCGTGGTTCTTTTCGAGCTTCTTCAAAACATCGAGGCCGTCGCGGCGGACATGGCGCGCGGCGACCTTGGCAGCTTCGGCGTATTTGTGCGCGACTTTGACCAACTCCTTGCGCCGCTCCTCGTTGAGCTCGGGAATGCGTAGGCGCAGCACCTGTCCCTCAGTCGCGGGTGACAGGCCGAGATTGGAATCGACGATTGCCTTTTCGACCGCCTTGACCATCGACTTATCCCAGACCTGGACCGAGATCAGCCGCGGCTCCGGCACGCTGACGGTGGCAAGCTGGTTGAGCGGCATGTGGCTGCCGTAAGCCTCGACCTGGACCGGGTCCAGCATCGATGCCGACGCGCGTCCCGTGCGCAAGCCACCGAGTTCGTGCTTGAGGGACTGGATGGCGCCCTGCATGCGGCGCTTCAGTTCGTTCATGTCGAAATTACCCGTGGGCATCACGTTTCTCCTTCATAATCCCGGCCAGAACCCCGGCCAAAATTCCGGCGACGTCTCCGCGCCCTTCCCTCAAGGCGCGACCGATGAGCCGTCAGCCGGCGACGATGGTTCCGTGGCCGCCGCCACGCAGAATCGCGCCGATCGAACCCGGCTCCGCGATCGAGAACACGATGATAGGCAGCGACGTCTCGCGGGCAAGCGCAAAGGCGGTCGCATCCATCACCTTGTAGTCCCCTTCGATGGCCTGCGAATGCGTCAGCCGGTCGAACCTCTTGGCGGTCGGATCCTTCTTCGGGTCGGCCGAGTAGACGCCATCGACATTGGTCGCCTTGAGCACCGCCTGGGCGCCGATCTCTGCGGCGCGCAGCACCGCAGTCGTGTCGGTGGTGAAGAACGGATTGCCGGTCCCGCCACCGAGCAGCACGATTCGGCCCTCGGCGAGGTATTTGTGTGCCGCCGCGCGGGTGAACAGTTCGGAAATCTCGGGCATGACGAAAGCCGACAGCGTCCGCGCCGGCGTGCCTTTGCGCTCGATCGCCGACTCCAGCGCGAGGCAGTTCATTATGGTGGCGAGCATGCCCATGGTGTCGCCGGTCGGGCGCGACACGCCACGGGAGGAGACCTCGACGCCGCGCACGATATTGCCGCCGCCGATCACGACAGCCACCTCGGTGCCGAGATGACGGGCGGCGATCAGATCATCCGCGACCCGGTCGATGGTCGGCTGATCGATGCCAAAACCCTGCTGTCCCGCGAGATATTCGCCGGACAGCTTGATCACGACGCGACGATAGACCGGATCAGTCATGAGCACTTTCCTCGTCCGGGCGCCGCTTCCGGCGGCACGCCGGAAGGAAGTTTCCGGCGCTTACTTCTTGCCGCTGGCGGCGGCGACTTCGGCCGCGAAGTCGTTTTCCTGCTTCTCGATTCCCTCGCCGAGAGCATAGCGCACGAAGCCCGCGATCTTCACGGGGCCGCCGACCTTGCCCTCAGCCTCCTTCAGCGCCTGCGCCACCGACTTGCCGGTGTCGTGGATGAAGGCCTGCTCGAGCAGGCAGACTTCCTTGTAATAGGTCTTGAGGCCGGACTCGACGATCTTCTCGATCACGTTCTCCGGCTTGCCCTGCTGGCGATACTTGTCCGCGAGCACGTCCTTTTCGCGCTTGACGACGGCCGGATCGAGGCCGGACGGATCGAGCGCGAGCGGGTTGGCGGCCGCGACATGCATCGCGATCTGGCGGCCGAGCGCTGCGAGCTCGTCGGCCTTGCCGGGCGATTCCAGCGCGACGATCACGCCCATCTTGCCGGCGCCGTCGATGACCGCGCCGTGAACGTAGCTCGACACCACGCCCTGGCTCACTTCGAGCGAAGCGGCGCGGCGCAGCGTCATGTTCTCGCCGATGGTGGCGATCGCGTCATTGATGTCGGTTTCCACCGTGACGTCGCCGACCTTGGCGGCCTTGATCTTCTCGACATCGGCACCGACGTCGAACGCGACCTGGGCGATCATCTTGACCAGGCCCTGGAACTGGCCGTTGCGCGCGACGAAGTCGGTCTCGGAGTTGACCTCGACCACGACGCCCTTGCTGCCCTTGGTGAGCGCGCCGATCAGGCCCTCGGCCGCGACGCGGCCCGACTTCTTGGCGGCCTTGGACAGGCCCTTCTTGCGCAGCCAATCCTGCGCCGATTCCATATCGCCGCTGGTCTCGGTGAGCGCAGCCTTGCAGTCCATCATGCCCGCGCCGGTGGATTCGCGCAGGTCCTTGACCATCGCCGCTGTGATCGTTGCCATCGTTGAAAATCCTTTTTGCCTGCCGGTTTGCCGCGGCGTGGCATCGAAGCGCCCGCCGCGGTCCATCTCAGGAATTCGCGTCAACTGAAATGGTGGCCGGATCGTGTCCGGCCAACCCGTCGCTGCTTTTGACTATTCCGCTTCCGCGGTCAGCGCCTTGGCCTTGGCCACCCAGGCGTCCGCACGGCTCGGCAGTCCGACTTCTTCGCCGATCTTGTGGGCGGTGTCGTGGTCGAGCTCGGCGAGCTGCCAGAAGTGGAAGATGCCGAGGTCGTTGAACTTCTTCTCGATCGCACCCGACACGCCCGGGAGCTTCTTGAGGTCGTCGGCGGTGCCACGCGGACCGGCAAGGCCCTGGAAGCCGCTCGATGCGGGCGGCAGCTCTTCGGCGACGACCGGCTCGGCCGACGCGCCGACGTCGATGCCGGAATCGCCCTGGGCACGCCCGATGCCGTCGATCGCCGCGCGCGCGATGAGATCGCAATACAGCGCGATCGCGCGGCCGGCGTCGTCATTGCCCGGCACCACATAGGTGATGCCCTTCGGGTCCGAATTGGTGTCGACGATCGCGGCGACCGGGATGTTGAGCCGCTGGGCTTCCTGGATCGCGATGTCTTCCTTGTTGGTGTCGATCACGAAGATCAGGTCGGGCAGACCGCCCATGTCCTTGATGCCGCCGAGCGAGCGGTCGAGCTTGTCGCGCTCGCGCTGAAGCGTCAGGCGCTCCTTCTTGGTGTAGGCGTTGGCATCGCCGCCGGCCAGCACCTCGTCGAGGTGGCGCAAGCGCTTGATCGAGGCCGAGATCGTCTTCCAGTTGGTCAGCGTACCGCCGAGCCAGCGCGAATTGACGAAGTACTGCGCGCAGCGCTTGGCCGCGTCGGCAACACCGTCCTGCGCCTGGCGCTTGGTGCCGACGAACAGAATACGGCCGCCCTTGGCGACGGTGTCGCTGACCGCCTGCAAGGCGTGATGCAGCAACGGCACGGTCTGGGCGAGATCGACGATGTGGATGTTGTTGCGGCTGCCGAAAATGAACGGCGCCATTTTCGGATTCCAGCGGTGAGACTGGTGACCAAAGTGCACGCCAGCTTCGAGCAGCTGACGCATAGTGAAATCGGGTAGTGCCATCGTTCTAATTCTCCGGTTGGTTCCTCCGGAAGCGTGTGAGCAAAACGGAGCGTTGTCGCCCCGGCTGCCACCGGACGGCCTTGTGAGCCATGCTTCCGTGTGAGATGGCGCGGTGTATAGCGCGATTTCGGCCAGAAGCAAGGAAATAAGGGGCCTTTCGGGGGCGTTTGTCGCCCGCAAAAGGCCCATTCCGCGAATACCGCCCGGTGGCCTAGCACTTGGGCTGGTTAGGCGGGCATTTCTTGGCCGCGGGGGCCGGCGGCGGCGGTGCGGCGCGCGGTGGTTCGGGCCTCACCTGCTGCCGCGCCACTGGCGGTGGCGGCGGAGGAGTCGACGGTTTGACCGAGCTCACGGCCGGCTTGGCGGTCGCAGACGCTGGAGGCGGCGCGACGGCGTGGCCTGGTCCAGGCAGCCTGCCAGGGGTCGGCGGCGTTGCGGTGGCTGGCGCCGCAGCGGTCGGTGCCGGCGCAATTGGCGCGGGCTTGCCGCCAGGAGCTTGGCCACCGGGAGCCTGACCACCAGACGTCTGGGCCGGGGACGGCGGCGGACCGGTTCGACCGGGCACCGGCGGCGTTCCATGCGCACCGGGAACCGGAAGTGCGTGCGCGTTCGGCTGCCCTGGCGCAGGAGCCGCTGCGGGCGCGTTGGCCTGCGCCGGCGGCGCGTTGGCCGCAGGCGCGGTTGCCGTCGGGGCCGGCTTGCCATTCGGAGCTGCGGCCGAAGGCGGCGTCGGCCCTACCCCTGGAGGTGCCAGCGTACCGGGCGCTGGCAGCGTGTGGGCCTGCGGCAGCTTCTGTTGGCCCGGCATCGGCGCGCCGGGTGCGACGGCAGCCGGCGTCGCGGGCCGCGCCGCCGGATTGATCGCGGCGCTCGGTGGCATCGGCGCCTTGCCCTGCTGGATCAGGGCGGCACGCTGCACCACTGCCTGCGGCACCGCCGGACCTACCGGGTTGGCGCGGCCGGCGACGGCCGGGGCCAGATTGCCCGGTCCGGGGCCCGGCCCTGCCGGCGGTGCCGGCGGCCGGTTGATCACGGTGTTGATGACCGTCGTATTATGGATGTTCTGATAGATGATGTTGTTCGGCGGCGGCGCGACATAGAGCGGCGGCCTGACGAACACCGGGATCGGCACGAACACCGGCTGCGGAAGCACGAACAGGCCATCCACGGGCAGCGGCGGCGGCAGCACGATGAAGTCCGGCGGCGGCGGCGGCAGATAGTACACTGGCGGCGGCGGCGGCGGTGCGAAGTCGAACACGGGATCGCCGAACAGAAGCACGGGACGGTCGACATAGACGACCTCCTCCGGCGGCGGCGGCGGCACGTCATAGTCGATCATCGCAAAGCTCGGTGGCGGCTCGACCGGCGCGGTCAGGATCGCGAGACGCCGGTGCGCGTCGGCCGCATGCGGACCGCGCGGATAGCGGCGCAGATACGACCAATAGGCCTCCGGCGTGTCGTTCCGATAGGTCCGCCGCCAGGTGATCGCCTCGCGCCGCGCCGCAACGATCGCCATGACGCGCTTCGACAGGGGATCATTCGGATAGGCGGCGAGAAACTCTTCGTAGACCGGCAGCGTGTCGCGCTCGAGCGCGGCCGCATAGGCATCCTGCGCGCCGAGATCCCGGATCGGCTTGTTGCGGATCGCCGCGACCTGGTCCGGCGTGGACTGCGGCGGCGGCGCATCGGGCCCGCGCTCGAAGAATGAGAATTGCGCGGTGACCTTCTGCTCGTTCCAGGGCACCTGCGCGCCCTTGCTGGCCTCGTTGACGCGCAGGCGAACGCGGTCGAACACCTGCGGCAACGATAGGCCGCCGGTGCGGATCATCTCGGCCAGCGACTGCGCATAGATGCCGTAAGGTCCGGGCTCTTCAGGCGCGACGGTGCCGGGCGCCGCGTTGAAGGCGATCAGCATATTCGCGTCGGGCTCGACCAGCGCCAGCCCGCTCGCGATCTGCTGGCCGCCCTCGATGAAGGGCTGCGCGCGCGCCGCATCGAGCACGACGATGTTGGCCTTGAGCGGAAGGGCGGCGAGCTGGCGGAGATAATCGCTGACGCGCAAGCCTTCGGTCGGAACGTCGGTGTCGCGCGCGATGTTGGAATCAACCGGGATGAAATAGTTCTCGCCGGCGAGCTGGATGCCGTAGCCGGCCATATAGATCATCGCGACGGTGCCCGGGCCCGAGGCCTGCGCCTTCTGGATGAAATCGCGAAAACTCTTGCGCAGCGTGTCGCCGTCGAGATCGCGTGCTCCGACCACGTCGAAGCCCGCCGCCTGCAGCGTCTGCGCGATCAGGCCGGCATCGTTCGCCGTCGTCGCCAGCGCGGACTTGGCATAGGCGCCGTTGCCGACCACGAGCGCGATGCGCTTTTCCTGCTGCTGGGCGCGCGCCGGCGCGAGCGCGCCTGCGGCAAGAAGCAGGATCGGCAAGAGGAAGCAGAGGAAAGCCTTGTAAGTCCCACGCATGGCTTGCTTGCCCAGTTCTATTGTTGAGGTGCCACCACGCATGAAACGCGCAGCCGGCTGAACGGCAGTTGAACGAGAGGCTGGGATTGAGGCGGCGGCATGACCAGCTCGCTCCCCTCGTCAGCTTCAAGTCAGCCTCACGAGCGCAAGGCGCTGCAAGGCCAGGCCAGATCATTCAGCCCGGCGCGATCACACCGACCGCCTCCGTCGTAACCCGGAAAATCCGCCCAAGACCTTAGCCTGCCCTGCTCCACGGCCGCGTCGCGGCAATGATGCGCATTCTACTCGATGGCCTGCAACTCGGCGAGCTTCGTTCGCGCGGTCGCTTCGTCGAGTGAGACGAGCTCCGCCGGACCGGGATTCGCCTCGCCGGCCGTCGCGACGGAAACGACCGCAAGCCCGGCCAGGCCGCCGAGTATCGCTCCCCCTGTCGCAGCATCGTGCCTGGCACTGCTCTTGATGAGGTAAAATGCGTCCGACCGGATTCCATCATGACTTCGCGCTTGCTGTCGCCGGGAAACATCAGCTCGGTCACCAGCACGTCGTGACGGCCGGCCGAACGATCGGCATAGGCGTATTTTCCCGCGAGGACCTTTCCGAGCGGCGCCCCACGAGCTTCACCTCGCAGGCGCAGAACGCCATGCTCAGGCCGCTCCGCTCGTCCTGCAAGAACACGATGCGCGAGTGCCCTGCGCGCGGAGGTCCCACCTTTCGTGATACCGATGCAAAGTCGGTTCCGACCTGATCGCTGACACACCCACCAGCATGGTACCAACGGCAAGCAACAGCACGCCCAGTCGCAGCATAACGCCCCCCAAATCATTCCCCGGAGGCATGCTAGCCAAAAACAGCGGAAGGTTGCAACTAATCCATGATGACTACTTCATCGGACGATCGACAGCCGGCAACGCGCAGCGAATACGGTTAGAGCTGCTGCACATCCACGACGCCCGCGACCGCCTTGATGGCGCCCGCGATCTGCGGCGAGACCTTGAAGCGGCCGGGCAGCTTCATCTCCACCTCGGTCTCGAGATCGAGCATCATCACCAGCGAGACCTCGCCGTCGCCGTTGGAGCGCGGCGCGGCGCCTGCGCTGCTGACTTTTGCCGCAGCGCCGTTCGAGGCCGCCATATCGGGTCCGGCGAGACGCTTGGCGATCGAGTCCAGCGGCTTGGTATCGCGCACGAAGATGCGCAGGCCCTTCTGGGTCTTGGCGGCGGCGTCATCGAGCGGCTCGGCATGCAGCACGCGGGCGCGAACGTCCTCGCCCTGCAGCTCGGCGCCGAGTTGGAGCAGCACCGCGGCGCCCGGCTCCAGCACGTCGCGATATTGCGCAAGGCCCTCGGAGAACAGAACCGCCTCGAAATGGCCAGTTGGATCGGACAGGCCCATGATGCCCATCTTGTTGCCGGTCTTGGTCCGCCGCTCCATGCGCGACACCACGGTGGCCGCGACCTTGCCGGCAGTGGCGCCGGTCTTTACCGCGCGCGAAAACTCCGCCCAGCTCTGCACCCGCAGCCGCTTCAGGACGGTGGCATAATCGTCGAGCGGATGGCCCGACAGGAAGAAGCCGATCGCGTCGTATTCGCGCCGCAGCCGCTCGGCCGGCAGCCACGGCTCGACCTGCGGCAGCATGATGGTCGGCGCGTCGGCGGCGCCGCCGAACATGTCGTTCTGGCCGATGGTCGCAGCTTCATGGGAGCGCTGGCAGGCGGCGAGCACCGCATCGGCGCCGGCAAAGACGCGCGCGCGGCTGGGCTCAAGCGTGTCGAAGGCGCCGGCGGCAGCCAGGCTCTCGATGATGCGCTTGTTGATCGCGCGCGGATTGACGCGTGCGGCAAAATCGGCAAGCGAAGTGAACGGGCCATTCTTGGTTCGCTCCGCGATGATCTGCTCGACGGCCGCAATGCCGACGCCCTTCAAAGCGGCGAGCGCGTAGTAGATGGTCTTGTCGCCGACCTCGAAGGTCGCGCCGGAGCGGTTGATATTCGGCGGCTCGAGCTTGATGCCGAGGCGTTGCGCCTCGGAGCGGAATTCCGAGAGCTTGTCGGTATTGTTGAGATCCAGCGTCATCGACGCCGCGATGAACTCCACCGGGTAATGCGCCTTCATGTAGGCGGTGTGGTAGGACACCAGCGCGTAGGCCGCCGCGTGGCTCTTGTTGAAGCCGTAGTCGGCGAACTTCGCCAAGAGCTCGAAGATGGTGTCGGCCTGACCCTTCGGCACGCCGTTCTTCACCGCGCCGGCGACGAAGATCTCGCGCTGCTTCTCCATCTCGGCGCGGATCTTCTTGCCCATGGCGCGCCGCAACAGGTCGGCATCGCCGAGCGAATAGCCCGACATCACCTGCGCGATCTGCATCACCTGTTCCTGGTAGATGATGACGCCGAAGGTCTCCTTCAGGATCGGCTCCAGCACGGGATGCAGATATTCCGGCTCCTCGTCGCCGTGCTTGCGAGCGCAATAGGTCGGGATGTTCGCCATCGGACCCGGGCGGTACAGCGCAACCAACGCGATGATGTCCTCGAAACGGTCGGGGCGCATGTCGATCAGCGCCCGCCGCATGCCCTGGCTTTCAACCTGGAACACGCCGACCACGTCGCCGCGGGCCAGCATCTGGTAGCTTTCGGCATCGTCGATCGGCAGCGTCGCGAGATCGACGTGGATGCCCCGCGGCTTGAGCAGCTTGATCGCGACGTCGAGTACGGTCAGCGTCTTCAGGCCGAGGAAGTCGAACTTGACGAGGCCGGCCGGCTCGACCCATTTCATGTTGAACTGGGTCACCGGCATGTCGGATTTGGGATCGCGGTAGAGCGGCACCAGTTCGCTCAGGGGGCGATCGCCGATCACGATGCCGGCCGCGTGGGTGGAGGCGTGCCGCGTCAGGCCTTCGAGGCGCTGCGCGATGTCGAAGGCGCGCGCCACCACCGGGTCTTCGTCGCGAAACGCCTGCAGCTTCGGCTCGCTCTCGATTGCGGCGGCCAGCGTCACCGGCGCGGCCGGATTCTGCGGCACCAGCTTGGTCAGCTTGTCGACCTGGCCGTAGGGCATCTGCAGCACGCGGCCAACGTCGCGCAGCACGCCGCGCGCCTGCAGCGTACCGAAGGTGATGATCTGCGCCACCTGGTCGCGGCCATAGCGCTGCTGGACGTACTGGATCACCTCGCCGCGGCGGTCCTGGCAGAAGTCGATGTCGAAGTCCGGCATCGAGACGCGTTCCGGATTGAGGAAGCGCTCGAACAGCAGGCCGAACTTGATCGGGTCAAGGTCGGTGATGGTCAACGCCCAGGCGACCACAGAGCCTGCGCCGGAGCCACGGCCCGGTCCGACCGGGATGTCCTGCCCCTTCGCCCATTTGATGAAGTCGGACACGATCAAGAAGTAGCCGGCGTACTTCATGCGCATGATGACGTCGAGCTCGAACGCCAGGCGCTTGTTGTAGTCCTCCTCCGTCGAGCCCTGCGACAGGCCGTGCACGCGAAGGCGGTTGGCGAGCCCCTCCTCCGCCTGCCGCTTCAATTCGGCCGCCTCGACCGCGGCGGCGTCCGAGCTCGACGCGGCACCGACGGTGAAGAACGGCAGGATCGGCTTGCGCGTCATCGGACGGAACGAGCAGCGCTCGGCGATCTCGACGGTGGAAGCCAGCGCCTCCGGAATGTCGGCGAACAGCACCGCCATTTCGGAGCGCGTCTTGAAGCGGTGATCGGGCGTGAGCTGCTCGCGCTCGGTCTCCGCGATCAGCCGCCCGCCGGCGATGCAGAGCAGCGCGTCATGCGCCTCGTAGTCGTCGGCCGCGGCGAAATACGGCTCGTTGGTCGCGACCAGCGGCAGGCCCTTCGCATAGGCGAGGTCGACCAGCCCGCTCTCGATGCGCCGCTCCTTGTCGAGGCCGTGCCGCTGCAACTCGACATAGAGGCGGTCGCCGAACAAGCTGGCGAGGCGCTCGCAGCGCGCGGCCGCAAGCTCGGTATGGCCCCCTTGCAGCGCCAGCGAGATCGGCCCGTCCGGCCCGCCCGTCAGTGCGATCAGGCCTTCGGTCTCGCCTTCGAGCCAGTCAAACTTGATGTGGGAGGCGTGGGTGTCGGGCGTCTCCAGGAACGCGCGCGAGTTCAGCCGCATCAGGCTGCGATAGCCGCGCTCCTGCGCTGCCAGCAGCACCACACGCGACGGCAGAAGCGCGTTGCGCGCATTCGGATCCTGGTCGCCGAAATCGATCGCGAGTTCGCAGCCGACGATCGGCTGGATGCCGGAGCCCGCCATCTTGTCGGAGAACTCCAGCGCACCGAACATGTTGTCGGTGTCGGTCAGCGCTAGGGCCGGCTGGTGGTCCTTCTTCGCCAACTCGGCGAGCTTGGCGATTTTGATCGAGCCCTTGAGCAGCGAATAGGCCGAGTGAACGTGAAGGTGGACAAATCCGGCGCTCGGCATGGTCGCGTGACGGCCTCTTGCAGATGAGATGGAGCGGTTGCCGGCAGCGGAGGCATCCTGCACTCGCCCGGCCGACTCGCCTCATAATGGTGCGGCGTCGCTGCGCCAGAGTCCACGCCGGAGCGGCCGATCGGCCGCGTCATCCCGCTTTTCCCCAACGGGCACTCAGTAGTTCCCGAGCAACGGTTTTGTAAACCGCTGCTCTAGAGCTGCGGAAGCACCTGGGCCCAGATCGCGATCATCCCGACGAACAGCGTGATCGACGCCAGTGCGGCGGCCTCTTCCACGAAAATCCTGAACATGGCTTGCTCCCTTGGCTGGAACGTATGAAGAACATTGTTCTCATTTCGTTCTCAGGAGTCAAGCAATCTCGGCCACCTCGCAACGCGATGGTTAACTTGCTGAGCTCAAACAACGAAAAAGCCCCGGCGCAAGGCCGGGGCTTTCGTCAACCGCTCGAATGGAGCGATTGATCTCAGTAGCGACCGAGCATCTGGCCGGGGCCGAACTTGTAGTTCAAGCGCACGAGGCCCATGTCGACGTCCTGACGGATGCGATCGGTCGACGGCACCAGCGCGAACGAGACGTCCTTGTCCTGCAGGAAGATGTGGTTGTACTCGACGCCAAGCGACCAGTTCGGCGCGAAGCCGTACTCGAGGCCGGCACCGACAGTGCCACCCCAGCGGGTCTGGTCGTTCGAGCCCAGCAGCGCGCCGGAGGCGGCGTCGAAGACTTCGTACTTGGCACCGACCACCGCAGCACCGCCCTTGGCGTAGAGCAGGACGTTGTTCCAGGCGTAGCCGACCTGACCGGTGATCAGACCGAACGAGTCGATCTTCGAGCGGTTACGGGTCGCGAACAGCGAGCTGAGGTTGTCGCCGCTGAAGTCAGCCCAGTTGCCCTGACCTTCGACGCCGAACACCCACTGGCCGGACTGCCAGCGATAGCCGATCTGGCCACCAACCGTGCCGCCGGTCGCATCGTGGGAGCCTTCGCGACCAAAGCCAACCGCATCCCAGGTGCTGCGCGCGGAAGCGCCGCCGCCGTTGATGCCGATATAGAAGCCGCTCCAGTCATAGATCGCAGCAACCATCGCCGGCGCCTTGGTGTAGGGCCGTGCGGCGAGGTCAGCTGCCAGCGCCGGTGCCGCGGCGCTCAGCGCGACGAGGCTCACGGCGGCAAGCAACAGATTCTTGTTCATTTGATTCCCGTTCCAGTTTCTTCAGTAGGCCCCCGGGCCGTGGCGCCGTCTTACCAGCGATCGACGGAATTGCTGTAACCTCGACGCAACAGTCCGCTCCAAAGGCCCGCGCTTCATTAACGAACGTTTAGCAGCGCGCGCTGGAAACCCTTTGAAACAAGAGTTTCATGCGTTCCATAGCCGACTACACGACATACCCAGCATGCGCGCGTAACAACGTCGCGCGCACAATCGCGTGATTGCAGCATCGAAATGCGCGCACTGTTTCCCGCCCCCATTGTCGCCACATTTGTGCTCGCGCTCGTCACCGCGCTAAGTGGGCCGCGCCCGCCGCGCGCTCATCGCGCCCGCTTGCGCAATGCAACCGGAAAAATGCTGCCGACAAGTCGGGTAGCGAACAGACGTCCAACGATCGGTAGCGCTAGATTTCTTTTGTGCCCATCCGCCGCCAAGTCCGTGCGAATGAGCTGTCATGAAACACCGATCCGAGCCGCATACTTACGCAATATTGACGCATCAAAAGAGCGTCTTGAGGCGCAGCCCTCTCGGCTTTCAGATGATCCTGAACGAGAGTGTCTGCGCGAAAAGATCAGGCAGCTTGAAACTGCGGCCGCCATGAACATTTTTTAGCTATCGATAGGTAACCGTCATGTCCACCGGCAAACCCGACGCTGTCGCACCTTCGCCGCTTGTGAGACATGCCGCGGATGCGCTCCGCAGAGCACGAAAATTGCCGGTTGGGCATGCCAGAAACGATCTGAGGCAATTGGCGATGGGGCTACTCTGGCTCGAGCGTCGCGGAACGCCGGAGACAATGCAGCGGGTCGCGGCGGCATTCCGTGAAATCGGAACTCGAGGCTAAGGCGATCAATGCCGAAGCCCGATCCCGAGCTGTTGCCGATACGTCCGCGGTGCCCCAAGTGTCAGATGCGAATGATCGGCACCGACGTCGTCCTCGATGCCGATGGTATTGAAGACAGAACTTTCGAGTGCATCAAATGCGGGCATGTCGAAACCAGGCGACTGGCCGCTGATCCTCCGATATCGCCGCCCGCTCGAATTAGGTGAGGGTCGCCTCCTGCTCCACGAGGGTCTCGTAACACTCGCAGGACAGCTGCTTCAATGCGTCTCGATCCAGGATTTTGATGACGCCGCGCGCATATGTGATCACGCCTTTGTCTTGCATCTTGCGCGCAACTTCGGTCACGGACGTCCTGCGGACGCCGAGCATTTCTGCGAGCAGTTCCTGGGTCAGGCTGACAGTGTCGCTCGCGGCGCGATCGGAAGATTGCAGCAGCCAGCGGCAGAAGCGCTCGTCGATCTGATGCAGCGCATTGCAGGCGGCAGTGACGCGAGCCTGTGTCAACATGACCTCGTTGTAGCGCACGCAGACATCGCGAAGCGCATCGCTGGCACCGACCGCTTTCCGGAACGGCGCAGCAGCGATTTTGCTGCAGTGAAGCGGCAACTGGACCACCACGCGAACGAGTGACGTATATAAACCCAGCCCGGCCATTGCACCGACCACGCCTTCGCGCCCGACCGTCGCAGTTTCGATTGCCTTGCCGTCCCGCATCACCACGAGCATCGAAACCATGCCGTTGTGAGGAAAACAAACGTGATCGACCTCGGCGCCGGCCTCATAGATGACTTCGCCCTGCGCCAGCGACCTCGTCACCAGATGCGGCTCGAGCGCATCGAAATCCCTGCGCGGCAACGATGCAAGTAGCTTGTTATCCAGCGAACTGGGCGAAGGTGCGTGCAATTGCGGCTTTCGGCCCGATCGGTCGGGCATGGGTACCGCAGGGGAAAGATTGCGCGCTCCGAGGGGGCGCTCCGCGGGTATTTGCCTGATACTAGGATCGGCACAAACCCTTGTCGGTCCGGTACCCGTCTTGGGCCGGTCCTTGGCCATTTCGACGGATACTACAAAACGTATAGCACATTCTGACGCGCAAGTGTGATCTATTCGCGTCACGGGCATCTATGTGTACGCTAAACGACCACTTCGGCTCCCATAGCGGATAACCGGACGCGATATCGCAGATTGAGACAAATAACTCAAAATCGGCCATAAATTTGCCTCTTGGCCGGAACGAACGACGGAATTCGTCGTTCGCCTTACAACACCGCCTTTGTCCGGTACCCGACGAAGGAACAGGGTGAAGCGCATCTGCCCGAGGAAGCGGGTAAAGGGCGCGTCCTGCCATATTGCCGAGGAAGCCACGTCATGCAGCATCGCGCCTGCACTCGCCCCCTCGTGCTCGTTGTCGAGGACGATATTCTGCTACGATGGACGGCCGCTGAAGCGCTCCAGGCCGCCGGGTTTGACGTTATCGAAGCCGGAAGCGCAATCGAAGCAATCTCGATACTCGAAAAACGGGTTGATATTCGTGCGGTCTTTACCGATGTTCAGATGCCAGGTTCAATCGACGGACTGAAGCTCGCCCACCTCATCAGCTTCCGTTGGCCACCGATCAGGATCATCGCCACTTCCGGTAAGGTCAAATTGCGAGACGACGATCTGCCGGAGGGCGGGCGCTATCTGCAAAAGCCTTATCCCATGGCCGAACTCACGGGCCTGCTGGGTGAGATGATGGGACAATGACAACACGCGCCGGGTCAAAAAACGGTTGCTGATAGATGCGAGCCTGACTTTCGCCACGGGCACATCGCGTCGCCACGCCGATCATGATCGAGGGCCTGCCGGTTTATGCGCTCAACATGAGCGCGCAAGATATCGAGCCCACTGACGCTTTTGCCGAAGAGATCGGCGAATACCTCGTGGCCTTCGCGGCACGCTGCAAGGAAGCGCTTGGAGCCCGCCATTGGCAAGGTGAGGCATGGTCCTGCCACACGAGGCACTGCTGCGGATCTCGAGCGCTTTCCGCCAACAGAGCCGGCGACGTCAGCGCTTTCGCAACGAGACCACGATTTCCGCCGCGGCAGCCTGAAGATCCGACAAATAGCGCGCCGCAAATGCTTCAACAGTAAAGGCAGGGCGGAGCCACAGCATGTTGATGGCTCCAATGGTGCGGCCGTCATCTTGGAGCGGCACTGCGATCGCCAGCAACCCGTCGGCGTGCGGCGGACCACCGTATTGTCCGCCGAGATGCATTGCATCCCGCGTTCCGTATCCGCGCGCCCGTGTCTCCGCCAGAATCGCGTTCAGCCTTTCCGGATCCCGCGCTAGGCGGTCCTCGGGCCGGGAGGACGAACGTAGCAAGTTGATCACCCGCTGCCGCTCCTTCGCGGGACAGAACGCGAGATAAGCCCTGCCGACGCCAGTCAGTAACCAATTCACCTGCCAACCGACGCGCTCCCGGTCCAGCAAGAAGGGGCTCCGGGTTCGGGTAGTCTCTCGAATCTCCAGGTGATCTCCCGAGGGCACCATCAAGTCTGAGGGCCAGGAGGCCCGCTGACAAAGTCGTTCGAGAACCGGAGCGGCAGCCTCGGCGATGCGATCGCGATGCTCACGCCGGGACGGCGGTTGCAAAAGATTCGATCCGACACGGTAGCGCCCATCGGCCAGACGCCTTGTGACCACGGCCGATTCCGCCAGCGTATGCAGGATGCGCAGCAGGCTCGGCTTGGAGATTCGCGTAAGGATGTGCAGCTCATGCAGCGACGAGTCAGGCTGCATTTTCAGCGCCTGAAGCACGCGCAGGCCCCTTTCCAAACCCTTGATGATGGGACCGCTGGCCATCGCTGTGCATTCCTCAATGCGGAACGTAGCATTCCGCAATCCGGAATGCACGTCGTTTTCGCTAGCGCACCGGTGCCGAGTGAGCCGAAGGTGCCACTGTCGCAGACCGCGATCCAACACCTAGGAGTTCAATCATGATGCGGCGATCGCTGCGCCCGTTGATCGCGTCCGCCACGGTCCTTGTTTGGGCCGCGAGTGGAGTTTCAACCGGAGCACAACAATCCTCGTTCCCTTCGACGACCATTCGTTTTGTCGTCCCGAACTCGGCCAGCACGCCGCCGGATATCATCAGCCGCATCATCGCCAAGGAATTGTCCGAGGCCGAGGGCTGGCGCGTGATCGTGGAAAACCGGTCCGGTGGCGTCAGCATGATTGCAGCTCAGGATGTTCTGACCCAGCCTGCAGATGGGCATTCACTTTTGGCGATGTCATTACCATCGACGGTTGCTCCGTCACTGGTTCCCAACATCTCGTATCACCTCGAACAAGATTTCGAGCCCCTGATCAAGGCGGCCGTGTCCTACAATGTCCTGGTGGTCAACCCGTCAGTGCCAGCAAACACCGTTGCAGAACTTGTGAGCCTCCTGAAAAGCCAGCCGGACAAGCTGACATTTTCCTCTGGCGGATTTGGCACGCCTGCGCATCTCATCGGCGAGCAATTCAAGCTGGAGGCCGGGGTACGGGCTCAGCACGTGCCCTATCAGCAGTTTCCCCAGGCCATTGGCGATCTGCTCAACGGCACAAATGCATTCATGTTCATCACCATGCTTCCCGTCATCGACCTCATCATGACGGGCAAGCTGCGTGCCCTGGCTGTCACCGGACCGAAACGGGTGGCGGCGCTGAGCGAAGTTTCCACCATCGTGGAGGCAGGATTTCCCTCACTCGTGGTGGAAGACTGGACCGGATTCGCGGTGAAGCGCGGGACGCCGCCGGCCGTCGTCGCGCAACTGAACGCCGCCATCAACAAGGCGCTCGCCAAGCCGTCCGTTCGCGAGGCATTTGCCAAGCTTGGTGCTGAAGCGGTCGGCGGGACGTCCGCTGAATATGGCAGTCTGGTGAGCGAACAGGTTGCGCACTGGAAGAAGGTGGTGACCGAGGCCAACATCAAGGTGGCACCTTAGTGGCTTCGATGTTTCGGGTGACATTGCTCGGGACGGGGGTTCCTATTCCCCGTCCCGACCGCTTTGGTCCAGCTACGCTGATCCAGGCCGGCGATCGGACTATTCTCATCGACGCCGGGCGCGGCGCCACCATCCGACTGTTTGAGCTGCGGGTTCCGATCGGCCGTATCGATGCCCTGCTGCTCACCCATTTTCATTCCGATCACACCATCGGCATTCCCGATCTGTGGCTGACAGGCTGGCTCGGCTCATATTTTGCTGCGCGGCAAAAGCCATTCCACGTGATCGGGCCGACGGGGACGAACGAACTGATGCGTCATCTGGAGGCGGCTTACGCCCGCGACGTCGAAATTCGGGTGGAGGACGAAAAACTTGCAAGGCAGCACGCCGCCATCACGACGGAAGAGTTCGCGCAAGACGGCATCGTTTACGAAAGCGGCGGCTTGCGTGTGATCGCCTTCACGGTCGACCATGGTGACGCGATCAAGCCAGCCTACGGCTATCGTGTCGAATACGACGGGCGCTCCGCAGTGATCTCGGGGGATACGCGTTACAACGAGAACGTTGTCAAATTCGGCGCCGGGGCCGATCTGTTGATCCACGAAGTCGCGATGGCACGCCCCGAATTGGCGTGTGACCCCCACATCCGGCGCATTCTCAACCACCACACAACGCCGCAGGAGGCGGGACTTGTGTTTGCGAGGGCGAAACCAAGGCTTGCGGCTTACACCCATCTTGTGATGCTCGCCGGCGAGGACATCGCTCCCCCGTCGATTCAGGAACTCGTCGCCCAAACCCGGGAAACCTACGCGGGACCTCTCGAGGTGGGAGAGGACCTGATGTCGTTTGAAATTGGCACCACGGTAACCGTTCGGCGTTCGCCCCGATGAGAGCACAGCGGCGATGCTCCGATAGATCATTTCAGCGTAGCCACCCGAATTCGGCGTCCGTACGCTCAGACTAAATGCTCGATGCCTTCACCGGCGTGTAGATCACGAGTTTCAGCGCCGGATCGTCACTGGCCTAGAAGCTCGGTGGGGAACGCTTTCAGTCCGACAAGGATCGCGATCATGCTCGCTCTACTCACGAGATCCTCCTGCGATGGATCGGATGCTTTTATCAATTGACCGCTTATGCCCAAGTTCCGCGAAGTCTCCATGACCTCTCACGGCCTTCCCCAACGAACCGCAATGCTGGCCGCCCGGAACTTCTCCCGTCGCGCCACTTTAAAAACTTCCCCCGTCGCGCCACTTTAAAATCGAGTGACGGAAGCACGCGCAATGAACGCAGAAACGGAACTCAAATTCCAGGTTGCGCCACGAAAGCTGGCATCCATCCTGCGGAACGGCAGCGGCCGGCGCGATCGATCCGAGCAGGCGCTCGTGTCAAATTACTACGATACGAGCAAACACAAGCTGAGGCGAAATGGCCTCACGCTTCGGGTCCGCAGGGTCGAAGGCCGCTACGTACAAACCGTGAAAGCGAGCGGCCCGGGGAGCGTGACGCGAGGCGAATGGGAGCATGAGGTCAGCGGCGCAAAGCCTGATCTCAAGCGAGCGAGGAACACAGCGCTCGACGGCGTGGCCACCAAAAAACTCCCTCGCAAGCTCAGACCGGTGTTTCAGACCGACGTGCATCGGACAGCGGAGATACGGCGGGTCCGGAGGAGCCAGATCGAGCTCGCGGTCGACCGCGGCCGGATCGGCGCCGGCCACCGCTCGCGATCTATCGCCGAGCTTGAACTGGAGTTGAAGTCCGGGCATGTCGCAGATCTGTTTCGTTTGGCGCGAGACATCGAGCGCAAGACCGATGCCGAGCTCGATCTGCGCTCGAAATCCGAGCAAGGCTACCGGCTCCTGGCGCGAGAAGGCGAAGGCGCGCAACGCGCCGAGCCGATCCGGCTGAAGCACGAGCTTTCACCGCGAGATGCCTTCCGTGTAATCGCGCATTCGACACTTCGGCACATCACCGACAACGCCGATCCGGTGCGCAACATGGATTCCGAGGGCGTCCATCAAATGCGCGTTGGCCTGCGGCGGTTGCGGGCGGCCATCTCCCTCTTCGACGATATCCTGCCGCGCGCGAGCACGGCCCGGATCAAGGCTGAGCTCAGATGGCTCACGGGCGAACTTGCGCCGGCGCGAGAGATCGACGTTTTTCTGAAGGAAAGCATTCAGCCGATCGCCGAGCAGGACGTCCCGAAACGTGGGTCTCGCGCGATCTTCAAGAAATTCTCCGGGCAGCGGATGGCCGCCTTCCGGCGCGCCCGTGACGCGGTTGATTCGGCCCGCTACCGCCGTCTTTTGATTGATGCAGCCGAGTGGATAGAATCCGAACGACCCCGCAGCGCTGATGATCGAACGATCGCAGCCTACGCCGCGGGAATGCTCGACCGGCGGGTGAAGAAGGCGCGAAAACAAGGCAAGCAGCTGAGCGACCTCGATCCAGGGCAGCGGCACAAATTGCGGATCAGGATCAAGAAAATCCGGTATGCCATCGACTTCTACGCAAGCCTCTATCGTGATCGCGACCAGAGCGAGCTGACCGGCCTTTCCGACCGGCTGAAACGGATTCAGTCCGCCCTGGGATCGTTGAACGATTTCATGGCGCATCGCGCGTTGGCGACCGAGGCAGCATTGACGGCGCCTCCCGCAAATCGGCGAGCGCAGGCTTTTGCAGCAGGATTCATCGTGGGACAGGAACGCGAAGCGGCTCAGGACTTGATCGAGGACGCATCGAGGGAGCTGCGCCGATTGCGTCGCCTCAGTGTCGAACCGAGCGAGTGATCTTGGGAGCACCATGGCGTGGGTCGGCAATTGGCAAAATCAATTCGGCTCAATCTTGCGCATCACCAGCGATGCGGAGGGCCGCATCGAGGGCAATTTCGAAACCGCGCTCGAAGACAGCGGCTTCTATGGCCAATCGGTGCCGGTCATCGGGTTTCACAGGGGCAATTGTATCGGCTTTGTCGCCGTACGATGCATCGCCGAATTCCCAAGCCGCCACGAAGCCCGATATTCAGAAGCCCGGTATTCACCAGAAGCCGCGCGTTAGCATGGTCGCGGTGTTCCTGCTCTTGCTCGTTAGCGGGGTCGGATACGCCGCCTACTCCCCCGTTACCGGCGTATAGATCACCAGCTTCAGCGCCGGATCGTCATTGGCCTGAAAACTCGTATGCTCGAAATGCAGCACGCCCAGGGTGGGATGGGACATGGTCTTGAGACCCGAGATGGTGCTGCGGATTTCGTGGGCTTCCCACCATTTGACGAATTCCGGGCTGCCCTGCCGCAGCCGCGCCAGCAAGTCCGCGAAGGCGGGATCGCCGGCCCAGACGTCGTGGGTGGTGCGAAACATCGCCACCATGCGCTTGGCCACGTCCGCCCAGGCTGCACCGTAAGCCTTGCGCGTCTGCTTGTTGGTCATCATCAGGAGCATCGTGTTGCGATCCTCCTCAGGCAGCCGCCCGAACGCAAACACCGCCTCCGCGGCCGCGTTCCAGGCCAGCACGTCCCAGCGCCGGCCCGTGATGTAGGCCGGATGGCTGAGGCTCTCGATCAGCCGCAGGATCGGCGGCGGCACGGTTTCGCGCGTGAATGCGCGCTTGTCGCCGTCGCGTGCCAGCGCCTTGAGATGGGCATGCTCGGTCTTGCTGAGGCGCAGTGCGCGGGCCAGCGCATCGACGGTGGTGACCGACGGGCTGACGGTGCGGCCCTGCTCGAGCCGGATGTACCAGTCGACGCCGATGCCGGCGAGCTGCGCGACCTCCTCGCGGCGCAGGCCCGCAGTGCGCCGCCGCTGACCGGCGGGCAGCCCGACGACCTTCGGCGACAGCTTTTCGCGGCGGGACCTGAGGAAATCGCCGAATTCGACGCGTCGTGGGTCGGCCATGGCTTGCTCCCGCGATGGAGGGACCGAATAATACTAGGATAATACCAGGTCTTCTTGCCTTCAAGGACGCCCGATATCGGCCTCACCCGAACATGAGGTGGACACCATGAAAGCCGCAGTACTGAAATCTCTCGGATCGCCGCTGGTGATCGAGAATGCCCCGGAACCGGTGCTCGGCACCGGCGAGGTCATCGTCGAAGTCGTCGCGACCCGCGTGCTGTCCTACATGAACGAGGTCTTCAGCGGGGTGCGCAACTATGCGCTCGATCTGCCGATCATCCCCGGCCCGGGCGGCATCGGCAGGGTGCGTGCGATCGGCCCGGACGCAACCAAGCTCGCGATCGGCGACTGGGTGTTCTGCGACCCGACAGTGCGTTCGCGCGACGACGTCATCGCGCCCGACATCGCCCTGCAAGGCCTGACTGCCGCCGGTGCGGGCGGCTTGCTCCTGCAAAAGCACTTTCGCCACGGCTCGTTTGCCGAGCAAATGCGGGTGCCGACCGAGAACGTCAAACGCCTCGATGCGATCACGTCCGGGGAAGCCACGCAATGGTGCGCGCTGGGGACGCTGCTGGTGCCCTATGGCGGCTTCCTCGCCGCCAACCTTCAGCCCGGCGAGACCGTGCTGGTGAGCGGCGCCACCGGCAATTTCGGCAGCGCGGCCGTATCGGTCGCGCTCGCCATGGGCGCGGCCTGCGTGGTGGCGCCAGGCCGCAACGAACACATTCTCGCCGATCTCGTCCGCCGCTTCGGCAGCCGGGTGAGGCCAGTCAAGCTCTCCGGCACTGAGGACGACGATCGCGAGAGCATGAAGCGCGCGGCGCTGGGGCCAATCGATTGCGTGCTCGACATCATGCCGCCGTCAGTGAGCACGACCGTGGTGCGCGCCGCGATCATGACGGTGCGACCCTATGGCCGCGTCGCGCTGATGGGCGGGGTCGGCATGGCGGGCGGCGCCGGGCTCGAGCTGCCCTACCCCTGGATCATGCGCAACTGCATCAGCATCCACGGCGTCTGGATGTATCCGCCGGATGCGGCCAGCCGCCTGATCGCGCTGGTGCGATCCGGGCTGTTGCGGCTGGACGAATACGAGGCAAAGGCCTTCGACCTCGACCAGGCCAACGACGCGGTGGCGCATGCTGCGGCCCATGGAGGGCCGTTCAAATTGACGGTGATCAGGCCGTGACACCCCGTACGCTGCGGCGATGCGCCGCCGCAGCCGGTTTGCCGGAGATATCAAAGAGCTGGAGCGCCTCACCCCGATCGTCGCCGCAGAGGCCGGCTACTGTGCATGGGATTATTTTCGCGTTTCTTATTCGAGCTCGACCACTTGGCCGTCCGACAGTGACACGCGCCGGTCCATGCGGCCGGCGAGTTCCATGTTGTGGGTCGCGATCAGCATCGAGACCTGGGTCGCCTTCACGAGCTGCATCAGGGCCTGGAAGACGTGGTCCGCGGTGTGCGGATCGAGGTTGCCGGTCGGCTCGTCCGCGAACAGCACCCGCGGCGCATTCGCCACCGCGCGCGCGATCGCGACGCGCTGCTGCTCGCCGCCCGACAGCTCGGCCGGACGATGCGTGATGCGGTCGCCGAGCCCGAGATAGCCCAGGATCTCCTTGGCGCGCTTGACGCTCTCGGACTTCTTCAGGCCGCGGATCATTTGCGGCATCATGACGTTCTCCAGCGCCGAGAACTCCGGCAGCAGCCGGTGCGACTGGTAGACAAAGCCGATATCGGTGCGGCGCAGCTGCGTACGCTCGATGTCGGGCAGTTGCGAGGTCGGCACGCCGCCGACATAGACCTCGCCGGAATCGGGGGCTTCGAGCAGGCCCGCTATGTGCAGCAGCGTCGATTTGCCCGAGCCCGACGGCGCCACCAGCGCGACCGACTGCCCGGCCCACAGCGCGAGCTTGGCGCCGTCCAGGATCGTCAGCGTCGCCTCGCCCTGCAAGTACTGCCGCTTTATCTCGTGGAGATAAATGACCGGTACATCTTCAGCCCCGTGCTGCTCCATCAACCCCTCACTCGTACCGCAGCGCTTCGACAGGATCGAGGCGCGCGGCGCGCCAGGACGGATAGAGCGTCGCAAGGAACGACAGCGTCAGTGCCATGATGACGACCGCCGTGGTCTCGCCGATGTCGATCTCGGCGGGCAGTTTCGACAGGAAATAAAGCTCTGGCGAAAACAGCTCGGTGCTGGTCAGCCAGGACAGGAATTGCCGGATCGATTCGATGTTGAGGCAGATCACGAGCCCGACGAAGAAGCCAACCAGCGTGCCGACCACACCGATCGAGGCGCCGGTGATCAGGAAGATCCGCATGATCGAGCCTTGCGAGGCGCCCATCGTGCGCAGGATCGCGATGTCGCTGCCCTTGTCCTTCACCAGCATGATCAGGCCGGAGACGATGTTGAGCGCCGCGACCAGAACGATCATGGTCAGGATCAGGAACATCACGTTGCGCTCGACCTGGAGCGCGTTGAAGAAGGTCGAGTTGCGCTGGCGCCAGTCCACCAGGAACACCGGCCGGCCGGCGGCCTCCGTCACCGCCTTGCGAAACGCATCGATGCGATCGGGATTGGTGGTGAACACCTCGATCGAGGTGACGTCGCTGCTGCGGTTGAAATAGGCCTGCGCTTCCGCAAGCGGCATGAAGACGAAGCCGAGATCATATTCGGACATGCCGATCTCGAACACCGCGACGATCTTGTAGGGTTTTATGCGCGGCGTCGTGCCCATCGGGGTGACCGCGCCCTTCGGCGCCACCAGCGTGACGCTGTCGCCGGCATGCAGCGACAATTGGTCGGCCAAACGGCGGCCGATCGCGACGCCCTGGCCCTCGTCAAAGCCGTCGAGCGACCCCTGCTTGATGTTCTTGGCGATCGAGGTGAGGTTGTTGAGGTCGTCGGAGCGGATGCCGCGCACCAGCACGCCCGAGGCATTCCACGGCGAGGACGCCAGCGCCTGTCCGTCGACCACGGGGGCTGCGAGCCGGATGCCCTCGACCTGGCTGATCCGCTCGGCCACGTCCTTCCAATCGGTCAGCGGCGATTCCAGCGGCTGGACCAGGATATGGCCGTTGAGGCCCAAAATCTTGTCGAGCAGCTCCTTCCGGAAGCCGTTCATCACGGCCATCACGATGATCAGCGTCGCCACGCCCAGCATGATGCCGAGAAAGGAGAACCCGGCAATGACCGAGATGAATCCCTCCTTGCGGCGCGCCCGTAAGTAGCGCGCCGACAGCATCCACTCGAATGGCGCAAAAGGCGCGGTTTTCGCGGTTTCGGTCATGGTCTCATCCATCGCTCGATAATCCCATGATTCGGGGTCAAATGTGGCCGGATTGGCGGCCTCGACATCGCGCGATGAACAATATTCAGCCGACCAGGCGTGCGACGACGTCCGAAGGCGACATCGTCTCGCGGGCGCCGTCGCTGCGCCGCTTGAGCTCGATCTTGCCGTCGGCGAGCCCCTTCGGCCCGATCATGATCTGCCAGGGGATGCCGATCAGGTCGGCCGCGGCGAATTTGGCGCCGGCGCGCTGGTCGGTGTCGTCATAGAGCACGTCGACGCCCTTGGCGCTGAGCTCCACATAGAGCTTCTCACAGGCCGCATCGACGGCGGCATCGCCCTGCTTGAGGTTCAGCACCACGGCGCGGAACGGCGCCACGGGTTCGGGCCATTTGATGCCGGCATCGTCGTGGCAGGCCTCGATAATGGCGCCGAGCAGACGCGAGACGCCGACGCCGTAGGAGCCGCCATGGATCGGTACGTCGACGCCGTCGGGGCCGGCCACCATCGCCTTCATCGCTTCGGAATATTTGGTACCGAAGTAGAAGATCTGACCGACCTCGATGCCGCGGGTGTTCAGGCGCTTGTCCTCGGGGACTTCCTGCTCGAACCGCGCGGCGTCGTGGACGTCCTCGGTGGCAGCGTAGACCGACGTCCACTGCTTGATGATCGGCGTCAGATCGGCCTCATAGTCCACATCCTCGCCCGGCACTGGCAGGTCCAGCACGTCGCGATTAATGAAGACGCCGGATTCACCGGTCTCGGCGAGCACGATGAATTCATGGCTCAGATCGCCGCCGATCGGCCCGGTCTCGGCGCGCATCGGGATCGCCTTCAGCCCCATCCGCGCAAAGGTGCGCAAGTACGCGACGAACATCTTGTTGTAGGCGACGCGTGCCGCCGCCTCGTTGAGATCGAAGGAATAGGCGTCCTTCATCAAAAATTCGCGTCCGCGCATCACGCCGAAGCGCGGACGCTGCTCGTCGCGGAATTTCCATTGAATATGATAGAGGTTGAGCGGCAAACTCTTGTAGGACTTCACGTAGGCACGGAAGATCTCGGTGATCATTTCCTCATTGGTCGGCCCGTACAGCAGCTCGCGCTTGTGGCGGTCGGCGATACGCAGCATCTCCGGGCCGTAGGCGTCGTAGCGGCCGCTTTCGCGCCAGAGGTCGGCGAGCTGGAGCGTCGGCATCAACAGTTCCAGCGCGCCGGAGCGGTCCTGCTCCTCGCGCACGATCTGCTCGATCTTCTTGAGCACACGAAAGCCGAGCGGGAGCCAGGCGTAGATGCCGGCAGCTTCCTGCCGGATCATGCCCGCGCGCAGCATCAGGCGATGCGAGACGATCTCCGCCTCTTTCGGATTTTCCTTCAGGATTGGCAGAAAGAACCGCGACAACCGCATGGCAATACTCGAAGAATCAGCGACGGTTTGCAGTGAAACCGGATTGGGAGCGAAAATACAAGACCGGGACTGAGGAAAAGCCGCTAAGGCAGCGAAATTCCTGTCATTTTTCCGTCGACCTCAGGTTCAACTTGAGGTGACAGCCAAGGCGACTTTAGGGCGGCGCCACCTCGAGCTCGTCCTCCAGCGTGATCTTCTCGAAATCGGTCACCAGCGCATCGATGCGCATATGCCAGCGGCCGGCAAAGGGAAGCTCGACCTTGCGGACGTGCCAGTAGCCATCCGGCCCGAGTTCGGCGGCGCGCTCGATCGGCTCGATGCCCCGCTCGGGCAGGCTCAGCGTCAGCGTCGCCTCCTTGACCGCGAGCGGCATCGCCTCGCCGGTCATGAGCTGGAGCACGAAATCGTCCACACCAGCTTTGCCCGGCGACACCAGGACCTGGAAGATGGCCTTGTCGGTGTGGATGTGGATCGCGAGCGGCGTCTCCGGAACGATGGTTCGCGGCGGGGGCGTGAAGCGCCAGCCGGCCACCACAGCGAAGATGCCAAGCGCGATCGCGCATTCGCACAGGATAGAGCGCTTCAATGCGAGCGCAGTCTTGTGATCCCTTGCCAGCGCCGGGGTCAGGCGAAAGCGATTGATCGCGGCGAGGGCCAGCAGGGTCAGGACCAGCGCCAACTTGATCGAGAGAAGGAGGCCGTATCTGGTCTCAACCAACGCGGACAACTTTTCGAGCTGAACGATCGCGAGCACAAGGCCTGTCAATGCCAGCATGCCGACGACCGGCACGGCCAGACGGGAGAAGCGGTTCACGACCGGCAATGTTGCTGCTGTCGGTTTAGACACAACCGCAACCAGCGGCGCCAATGCGCCGATCCAGAAGGCGACACCGAGTCCGTGGAGGAAGATCGCCGGCCGCGTCAACACCTCGGGCGGCGCCGTCGCGGCGTGCCCGGTCTTGGCGAGTGACAGGCCGACACCGACAAACGCGATGACAGCAAGTGCGCGCACGTACCACACGCCGCGCAGCGCCATCATCGCGAACAGCATCGTGGCGATGGCGACCAGCATGGCGGGACCGGCACTGGTCGCGAATGCGACCTTCCAGGGGGCAATAGTCGTCAGAGCCGCCAGCGGCAGGCCGAGGAGATCAAGACCCAGCGCGCCGAGCGAGATAATGGCGCTGGGAAGGCCAATCGCGAGCGCGACGCGCGGCACGGTCGTGCCCGTCATCGACCCTGCAATCCAGCGCGCAAAGAACGCGCCGCCGACGCCGACGAAGAGCCCGAGATAGAGACCGATCCGCGCAAGCCAGATCAGCGCGTTCAGCCCGCGCTCCGCCATCGCGTCAGGTTGTGTCGCCGTCGGCGTGCCAATCGAGAAGATCACCGATCCGGCGATGGGATGGCCGTCCTGCGAGATCACGCGGTAGCTCACAACCGTCGTTCCCTGCGGCAGGTCCGGCGGCATCGCAATCGAGATGGTCTCGCCCGATGCTCTGATGCGCGCATCGTCCCGTGCCCTGCCCGCGCCGTCGATCAACCGGATCGCGCCCGGCGTCACGGCCTCGTTGAAGCGCAGCTCCACCGCCTTCGGCGCGGTCGTAAGCATGCTGCCGCTCGCCGGCTCGGCCGATACCAGTGCCGCGTGCGCCAACGCTGTCGTCGCGAAACCGACAACGAGGAGCAGCGTCGCGAGCGCGGCGAGAAGGCGCATCAGGGTTTTGGCAACAGCTTCACGCCAGGTGCCGGCGACTTGCCCTCGTGCGAATTCCCTGCCCCCTCTGCCGGGATTTCGATCCAGCGGCTGACGCCGGTCTCGCACTCCTGGACGACAGGGAAATACAGGGTCGTGTTCGGCTTCAAACTGTCCGTGAGAAAGCTGCTGATGACGAACTCGTCGTAATTGTGGTCCGGCAGCTTGCCGCCGGACCACGCCACCTCCTTGACGCCGGAGGAAAGCTTGTTGCCGTGATAGTCGTATTCGCCGGCATATTTGCCTTCGACCACATCGACGCTCCAGCCCGCCTTCGGCATCGCCTTCACCGCGATGACGCCCTCAGGGATCTGCACGCGGATCTTCATCGTGGACGAACCCGCGCAGCCGTGCGGCACGGCGAAGACGGCCTTGTAGTAAGAGCCGATCCTCGCCTGCTTGGTCTCGAGCGTGATGTGCGCCGCCGCAGGCGATGCGGCGAGCGCGCCGAGCAGGATCAGCCAAGGTGTTGTCGACATGCTCGCTCTCCCAGAAATTAGATCACCCTCATCACATCTTCATTCCCGAATGATCCGGCATTTTCTTCATCATTTGGCCGCCATCGCTGGGCGCCTGGGCGCCGACGCCCTGGACGTCGAGGGTCACTGCAACCTTCCCGGCCTTCTCGAACTCCAACGTCACTGGCACCTTGTCGCCCTGCTTGAGCGGCGCTTTCAGCTCCTGAAGCATCAAATGGTAGCCGCCTGGCGCGAACTTCACAGCCTTGCCCGGTTCGATTGCGAGACCCTTGTCCAGTAGGCGCATTTTCATCACGCCGTTCTCCGTCGTCATCTCGTGGAGATCGCCCTTGCCCGCGATCTCCGCCCAGACGCTGAGGAGCTTGTCCGGCGCAGCTCCCTTGTTCTCGATCGTGAGATAGCCGCCGGCGACCTTTGCACCGCTCGGCGTAGCGCGGCTCCAGGCCTGCGAGATCACGAGATCGCCGGCCTTGACGTCGCTGGCGCGAACCGGAACGACGAAAAGTGCGAGAGCGAACGCCGCGAGCAGCCCATCTTTCAACATAGCCTTCATATCGAGATCCTGTTTTGCAGACTGAGTATCAATGTGTGGAGATTTGTTCGGCTGACCATTTTTCGAGATCGGCAATTTGGGCCGACCCCTCGATTGTCGCAATGGTTCCGTCCCGAGAGATAAGCATTGTCCTGGGGATGTCGCCCTGCCAGGCAGGATCAATCTCGAACCTCAAACGCTCGACAAAGCCATCACCGAAGATGAAATTCTCGGTCGACGAAAGCCCTGCCTTGTCGAGCATCGATTGCGTCGCGGCCGACAGGTTGGGTACGAGATCTGCGCTGATCGTGACCACATCAATCTCAGGATGGTCCTTCACAAACTCCCCAAGCAACGGCAGCTCGATCTTACAGGGCCCGCAAGTTACACCCCAGAAGTGGACGAGCGTCGGACGACCCGCATGGCTCCTCAGCACGCGTTGCCACGAGCCCCGCTCAAATGGTTTGAGAGCCGCAGGTGCTCCGAGCGCAGACGCTGACGCGATCAGAATACCCAATCCCAAAATGCCTGCAAATCGACGTCTCATGGCTGGTCCTCAATCGCTCTGAGACGATAGCCATCCGCCTTCGTCATCCATGACAGGTACATTCGTCGGCCATTGGAAACCAGCAGGGGATGGTCGGAGGTATCCGATGTGCTCGAAATGGTCCTGGGCGACGACCACGTCTCGCCATCGTCGTGGGACAACATCATCTGGACCGAAGTCTTCTCGCCGTCGAACTCCTTCCAGACCATCACGGTTCCCAGCGCGCCGGCGAGGACAAAGGGGCGCGTCGGGTTGCGATCTGGTCGGCCCAGCGCCATAGGCGCAGAGAACGTGCGGCCTTCGTCGCGAGAATAGGCGTAGAACAGCCCCCTCCGCGCCTTTCCATTGGTGTACCAGGCGACGTGATAGGTTCCGTTCGGCGCAACGGTCAGGCTCGGCCCGTGATGCGGGCAAGCGTTGATCTGCCAATCGTCGTTGCTGACCCGATGGATTTCGCCTGGCGTCGAGACGTCGGTGAACGTCATGACGGCATGATCGCGCACGCCGCCCTCGAAGATATTTCTGAAGATCACGGCCGGCCGCCCCGGCGCCGCAAACGTCAGCCCCAATCGGCAACATTCGCAGGTGTTATCACGTGCGAGACCGGCCTCTGCATAGGTGGCACCGCCATCGCGCGACGAAGCAAAGAACAGCCCTGCCCCCTCGTATTTTTGTCCTGCCTGCTTCGCAGGGAGACGATTGCGCTTGTCGAGCCAGGCCGCAAAGACCGTTCCATCCTGATCGAGCGCCAGCGCTTCAAAACGCTGGCTCTCGTTGCTGGCGGTGATCGGCTTCAACTCCGCAAAACTCTTCCCCCCGTCGCCCGAGCGCGTATAGAGCACCTGGCCGTTGAATGCCTCATCTTTGAAGATCGAGAATGCGAGCGCGATGCCGCCCTTGCGATCGACCACGATCTTCGGTCGGGCATCCGGCCCCCAATCAAGATTCAGCCGCTTCGTCGTGACCTGGCTGGGGGGCAAGAAACTGTGCCCCGCATCCGGCGAACTCGCGACCGAGACCTGCCCACCCGCCATCCAGGCCACCCACAGCGTCCCGTCCGGACCGAATGCAGGCGTCACCTTGGTTGCACAGCGCAGCGTCGGCTCGTCACAGGCGGCCTCCGATCCATGCTGACCATGCATCTGCCCAAGTGCGGTGCTCTGCAACAGTGCGAGGGCGACTATTCCGAGCAAGCCAGTTCGGACCGTGGCCCTACTCCCTTCGAGAGCCCGGATCATCTGAACGCCACCTTCATACCCGCAACGAACGTGCGCGGCGAGCCCGCGTAGATCGACCCCGTCGTGTTTGCAAGCACGCTCGCAGGATTTTGAATGCCGGTCGCCGTTACCGTGTTGGCGATGTTGTTTGCCGAGGCAACGTAGGTACGGTCGAACACGTTTCTGACTTCGAGGAACAAGTTCAAGGACCTGAAGGAGTCGGACACCAGATCGGTCTTGTAGTGAACGTTTACGTTGACGAGTTCGTAACCGGGCGCCTTCAGCAGATTCGCATTGTCCATATAGAAGGAGTCCTTCCACTGGATCTCGAGGAAGCCTCCGAGACCCGTGAGCGGTCCGGCAAACTCATCGTAGCCCACCCGAGCGGTCAATTCGTTGGGTGAAATGCCGGGGATCTTGTTGCCTGCCCGGTTGAAGCTGAAGACAGCGCCATTAGGGATGTTCTCGACGTATTCGGTGTAGATTTCGTCGAGATAAGTGTACGCCGCAATGAACCGCCAGCCCGGATGGAATCTCCAGTCAGCCGCAAGCTCGATGCCGCGATGCTCCGATCGTGGCGCATTGAAGGAGTAACTGACGCCGGCAATAGCTGTTGCCTGGCTGACGATCTCGTTGCGGAAAAATTCGTAGAAGCCGGTCGCACTCAGCTTGAGCGTGCTGTTCGGCGTCCAGTCGAAGCCCAGATCGTATCCAAGATTCTTCTGAGTCTGGAGCTGGGTATTGTTGCCCGACAGCCCGGTTGGAAGGACAAAGAGATTCGAAACTTGCGGAGTACCATACCCCGTGGCGACGCGCCCCCGGAACAGCCACTCGTTATTTAGGTTGTAGAGGAGCGCCAACTCGGGCGCGGCATTTTGAAACTGCCGATCCGCGGTCGTAAGCGTTGTAGTCGTGATTCCGGTGGGGCCGGCATATGCATATGCCGTGTTGATGCCCTTCAGAACGGTGGTTTCCCAACCGACGCCAGCGACTGCCGTCAAGGACGTCGTCAGCTTGAGTTCCTCGCGCGCACGAACACCATAGTTGGTCGTTTCACTATAGAGATTGCTCGACAACCTGCCGAGCGTAGCGTTACCGCCAGGCATCACGTTCCGCGTGTCGCTCGATGCAGTCAGAGTATTATAGAAGGTGCCGAAGAACGCGGTCGATTCAATCCCGAGAATCTCGCCGCGCTTGGTCAGATCGCTCATGTAGTTGTACGACGGAAAGTCGCCGGTAGCGCTGGTCGTCCCCGTCGGTTGGCTGATGTTCCTGTCGTCGAAGGTAAACTGATTTCGCCATGTCGTCGTATTGTCGAAATCATGCTCCCATCGCCCTCCGACAATCGTGCGGCGGTCGTTACGGCCGAGGCCGGCCTGCACGGCCGTCTCCTTGTCGGTTCCGGCAGTTGGGTTGAAGCCATTGTTAAACAGCGTAACCGTGCCGCATCCGGGTGCGGCCGTCGCACCAGTCGCGCAACCCTGCTGGAAAGGGTTTTGATAGTACTGGTTCAGCGATGAGCGGATCGGCAGCCGCGCGCTCAAGTCGTTGTTGACAACCTTGACCGTGAAGCGATCGTCCGGCGTCGCTTTGAGCGTTCCGAGAAAGTTGACGGTCTGCGTGTTGAACCAGCTATTGCCGATATAGCCATCACCCCGCACGTCACTCGCGAATAGCGAACCCTCGAAATTTCCGACCTTCTTGCCGGCCGCCAGATAGTTGTTGAGATAGCCGTAGCTGCCGCCATCGACGCCGGATTCGACCCCATCGATCGTGCCGCCCGGCCGCGTTCGAAAATTAAGTGCCCCGCCGGTCGCGTAGTTGCCATAGAGCGCCGACGAAGGACCGCGGATCACGTCGATAGCACCATAGGCGTGAGGATCAATCAGATCGCTCCGCGACAGTCCATCTGGCTGGGTTACAGGAAAGCCGTCCTCGAAAATCAGGAGATTGCGGTTGCCGAACCCATTCCGCGCGTTCGATCCGCGAATCGAGATGCCGAAGTCGCGCGGTCCATTTCCCTGCTTGACCGATATACCTGGACTGTCCCGCAACACGTCACTGACCGAAAACGATGGTCGGTTGTCGAACTGGCTGCGATCGATGGTCGTCGAGGTCTGACCGGCGGGCGACCGATTGAGACCATCTCGCGCGGCGCCGGCTGACGCTGCCGTGTTTTGGGCCGGAGCATTGAGGGTTGCGTTCCGTGCAACGGGCTTGGTCGAGTGACCCGGGGAAGCAGAGCGCGGTCTCGATTGCCGGATTGCCGGCTTGGGCTTTGCCGGTGCGGGGGCATCGACCGTTACCGGTGGCAGCACCGCGCTGCTGGTTTGAGCGAAAACTCCACTCGATGACGCAAGCAGCGCGGCCTGAACGGCCACGACACTCACGCCGCGGCGGGCATGACAACGTAACATGGGGCATTCCTGACGCCGGCAGCCATCGCCGGCCAATTGACAGCATCAATCGCCGACGGACGGGCCGCAGCGACGTCGAAGGTCGTCAGGAAGAATGGGGCGGCCCGCGCGCCTGGGCGCTTGAGCCCCTAAGGGTGGCGACAGCGGGGGCTTCCGCCTCGCGCCACACCACACGTTCGACGTGGCGGAAAGGAATCGAAAGCGCGGCCTGCGGCGGCGAGTCAAATGACGCGTTGGCCTGGGCCAGGCAACACAGCGCGCACGCACCGGCATGTGCGGCCGGGTCATTCTGACCGCCCTGCTCGCTCGCATTGTGACAGATGACAGCGGTCTGAAGCGGATCGGCAACGGCCTGACCTGCCGCCAAGTAGGCGGCAATCGGCGCCAGCACCTGCATCACCAGCGCGAGCAGGACGATGGGTAGGAATTTTTGCAGTCGTCCGCGCATCCGCCGAGCCATTCGTTCACCTGCTAACTAAACACCGCGCCGGGGTCGAGTCGAGGTCCGTTCCGCCGCCCGCTTGGGCCAGCGCAAACTTCCCGAAAACTGTGGTCGGGGCGCTCCACTGGGGGAAAGTCCGGCAAATGAGGCAGTCCCGTCGCCCTACCTCTCTACAGATTTCCTATATTTGTCATATGCTTATGCGGCGAAAAGCCCGAACATTTCGTTGATTGCTCGAATTTTGAACATTCGTTGCCGAAAATGATGACAAGTGAGAAAAGTTGATCTAGCATCCCCTTGCTCAGGCTTGACCGTGAGGTTGAAGTCTGGTGGTCCAAGTCTCGGGAGGAGCCCCTGGCGCGCAAAACGCAGCGTCGCCCCGTCAATCAAGAGCAAATCTTAGAATCGGGGATAATAGGGTCGACACAATTTTCGAGCGGGGCTAGGGCCCCGCTCTTTTTTTGTCTGCATGGCTGAAGCGCCGACGAACGCCTCATCCAATCGAATCGAACAGAGTTTTGAGATCGCGGCGTTGCGCTGCGCGGATCTCATTTCGCTGGTTTATCAACGTCTGCTCCGCGAGCATCCGAGACGCGGGCGATATCCCGCGCGATAGCAGATTGGGTGGCGTGAACTTCCCGATTGTGAGACACTTTCGCATCGGTCGCGCAATCAATGACGCGCCGACGACATAATTTATGGGAGCGAGCGATGTCCGGGACGAAAGATTTCTCGACGACCAGGCGCGATCTTCTTCAGGCGGCTGCGACCGCCGGCGCCGCGACTGCGATCCTCGGCAGCATGGGCATAAACCCCGCCCTTGCGGCCGAAGTCGGACGATCTGAGAAGCCGCTAAAGGCGGCATTCTCCAACGCGGGCCTTCAGGCGACGTGGTGCGCACAAGGCAAGCAGGCCGCGGAGTTCTGGGGCAAGCTGTTCAACGTCGAGGTGACCTGGTTCGACGGCCAGCTTGACGCCGTGAAGCAGCGCGCGGCGATCGACAACATGGCCTCGCAGAAATGGGATTTCGTCGCGATCCAAGCCTTCGGCATTGGTACCCTCACCCAGCCGGTGCAGAAGATGATCGACGCCGGCACGCCCGTGATCGACATGGACACGCTGATCGCCCCGCTCGACCAGATCAACGTCCACTCCTTCCTTGCCCCCGACAACGAGTTCATGGGCGCCTCGGTGACGCAGGCGCTTTGCAACGCCATGGGCGGCAAGGGCAAGATCATCATGACGCAGGGAGCGCTCGGCCACACCGGGGCGCAGGGCCGCGCCAAGGGCTTCAACACGGTCGTCAAGCAATTCCCCGGCATCGAGGTGCTCGACACCCAGCCGGCCGATTGGGACGTCTCCAAGACCGCGCGGCTCTGGGAAACCTACCTGACGAAATATCCGCAAATCGACGCGGCGTTCTTCCACAACGACGACATGGCGCTTGCCGCCGCCAACATCATGAAGGCGCGAGGCCGCACCAACATCCTGATCGGCGGCGTCGACGCCATGCCGCCGGCGATCCAGGCGGTGAGCGAGGGTCGCATGTTCGCGACCGTGCGCAATCCGTCCTGCCGCATCCATGGCGGCGCCATTATCGCGGGCGTTTCCGCGGTCGTCGGCGCCGAGAAGAGCGGACAAGGCATCCCGAAAAACGTCGTCACCGACGGCCCGGTCGTGACCAAAGCCAACGCTGCCGGCATGCAGTGGATGCAGGATCACTTCCTGATCTGAGCTTCCATGCCTGCAGGACAACAGCCCATCCTCGAACTCCAGGGCATCACGAAGAGCTTTGGCGGCGTCGAAGCGCTTCGTGGTGTCGACTTCGCGCTCTCGCCCGGCGAGATCCATGGTCTCGTCGGCGAGAACGGCGCTGGAAAAAGCACGCTGATGAAGATCATCGCCGGCGTGCACACCGAGTTCTCCGGCCGCTTCCTGATCGACGGCCAGGAGACGCATTTCCGCTCGGCCCGCGATGCGCACGCGGCCGGAATCGCCATGGTGCACCAGGAACTCAGCGTCGCGCCCGACCTCACGGTCGCGGAGAACGTGTTCCTCGGCAACCAGCCGACCAACAGGCTCGGCCTCGTGCAATGGCGGCGCATGGCGCGCGAGGCCGGCGAGCAGCTCGCCCGGTTCGGCATCGACGTCGATCCGATGTTGCGGCTCGGCGACCTCCCGATCGGGCTCCAGCAGCTGATCGAGATCGCCCGCGTGCTGTTCTCGGGCGCGCGCATCGTCATCCTGGACGAGCCGACTTCCGCGCTCTCTCCGCCCGAGGTCGAGCGCCTGTTCGCGACGCTGCGGCGGCTGCGCGAGCAAGGCACTGCAATCGTCTTCATCTCGCATTTCATCGAGGACATCTTGCGCGTGTCCGATACGGTGACGGTATTCCGCAACGGGCGGAAGGTCGCCGAGACAGCAAGCACCGCAACCAGCAAGGGTGCGCTGATCGAGGCCATGATCGGCCGCGGCGGCGAAGTGCTCGAGCACAGCTACAACGATGAATTGATGCTGCCGCGCCCCAGCGAAAGCTCGGTGGTGCTGAAGGTCGAGCAGCTTTCGCTGGCCCGCAGCCTGCAGGACGTCTCCTTCGAGGCGCGCGCCGGCGAGGTGCTCGGCATCTACGGCTTCATGGGCTGCGGCCAGCAGGAATTGTCCCGCATCCTCTTCGGCAAGCTCAGGCCGGACGGCGGCACGCTGGCCGTCGACGGCAGGGCAAGAACTTTTGCGAGTACGGCCGCCGCGCGGCGCGCCGGCGTGGCGCTGGTGCCGGAAAGCCGGCGCGCCATGTTGTTCCACCAGGAGCCGGTCTACAAGAACATCTCGATCAGCATTCTGGATCGCATCTCCGCGCTCATGCTCAAGCCGGCGCAGGAGCGCGATATCGCCAAGCGCCAAGTCGAGCAGTTGCAGATCAGGCCGCCGGTGGTCGGCCTCGACCTTGGCATGCTCTCCGGCGGCAACCAGCAGAAGGTCGCGCTGGCAAAATGGCTCACCTATCCGCCGAAGCTGCTGGTGCTGTGCGAACCGACCCGCGGCATGGATGTCGGCGCCAAGAACGACGTCATCAACATCGTCCGCGACCTCCGCGCCAAGGGACTTGCCATCATCGTGCTGTCGACCGAGCCGGAAACGGTGCTGTCGCTGGCCGACCGCATCCTCGTGCTCAAGCGCGGCGCGGTGGTGCGGGAATTTGCCAACGAACCGGTCAGTAAGGATCGCCTGCTGGAAGCGGCGTGACGGAGAAGCACAATGGCGAGCAGTGAGACGGCTTTGGCGGCAGGGCAGCGAGCGCGGGGGATTGCGCCCTTCTTGCGCTCGCAGATGCGCAACATTGCCCCGTTCCTGACGCTGATCTTCCTGTCCGGCTTCTTCGCCTTCGCCAGCCCGTCCTTCGCCACGCTGGACAATCTCGGCAACATCCTGACCCAGGTATCGGTCACCGGTATCATCGCGGTCGGCCTCACCTTCGTGATCCTCTGCGCCGAGATCGACCTCTCGATCGCCAGCATCGCCAATGTCACCGGCATCGCAGTCGCCTATTTCACGCTGCAGGAATCCTACGTCAACATTCCCAACATTCCCCTGCCCGGCGCTGCTGCGATCCTGCTCGCGATCCTGCTCTGTGCAGCCCTCGGGTTCGTCAATGCGCTGGGGCTGACCGTGATCGGCATCCCCTCCTTCATCATGACGCTGGCGATGATGCAGATCGCGGCCGGCATCTCGGCGCTCTTGGTGCGCGGCCAGATCGCCTACAAGGTGCCCGGCATGATCACCACGCTCGGCTCCGGTTCGATCGGCGGCATTCCCTGGATCGTTATCGTCGCCGCCATCATGCTGCTCGGCGGCCATCTGGTACTGACCTACACGCGCTTTGGCCGCTACGTCTATATGGTCGGCGGCAACCGCGAGGCGGCCGAATATTCCGGCCTCGACGTCAAGCTCATCCTCGGCGCGGTGATGGTGATCTCGGCGGTGTGCTCGGGCATCGGCGGCATGCTTGGCATCGCCCATTTCGGCAGCGCGCAGCAGAACGAGTTCGACACCTATCTGCTCGATTCCATCGCCGCGGTCGTGGTCGGCGGCACCAGCCTGTTCGGCGGCCGCGGCGGCATCGGCAACACCATCGTCGGCCTGTTTGTGTTAGGGGTGCTCAACAATGGCCTCGACCACGTCAACATCGACAGCTTCCTGAAGATCCTGATCCGCGGCCTGATCCTGCTGGCGGCGCTGGTGATCAACGTCTATGCCCAGCGGCTGCGCGAGAAGGCGGTGGAGTAGCGCCTCCTAAACAAAAAGCGCGAAAACAACCCCATGCACAGTAGAAATCGCATGGAATCGTTGAGAACTTTTGTTCGGAACAGTCGGAGGCCACAGCCTCGGAAAGTTGGAGCCCACAGCAACGAGGTTTGACTCGTCGGGCAAAACAGGAGCACGATGTCACCATGGCGGCCGGTGTGTAGTACCCCCAAAATCCTCTGATGTTCATGCTGCATCAACCCGGTCATTGCGAGCGCAGCGAAGCAATCCAGACTGCCACCGCGGAAAGATTCTGGATTGCTTCGCTGCGCTCGCAATGACGATGCGGCAGCAGGCGAGCTATCCAGGGCCACCTCTATCGCGGAATATGGGAGCTTAACTCTCCGACGTCGCATCGGGCGCGAGCCGCCAGAATCGGAAATTGCAGTGGCTCGCGCCGCCAGCCAAAGTTTGTGTCCTCTCCAGGCGGATGCCTCGCGTTGCATAGGCGTCGAAATCAAGCCCACAAATATTCGGCAGGATTTCCTTGTCGCCATGGCGAGCCGCGAATTTGCAAAAGCCGCAAGCTTTGTAGTTGATGCCGAATTCAAAGCTGTCAACCGGGCCCGGCTCGACGAAATCGTAGACGAAATCTTCCGGAAACTCCTTTTGATGGCTTTCTGTCATGCTTTCTGCCGCCTGCTCGCGCAGCAGGGCCTGATTCTCTGACGACATGAATTGATGCCCCGAGGCGAGACGTTCAGCCTCGGGCATGGTGAGCAATTGCGCCTTGTAGGTTTCTCGCTCGATCTCCCCGATCACGGACACCGGCACGCCATGTCGCAGGAGTACCCGGCTGATGGCCATGAAGCCCATCAGACGCATGAAAAAGTCGCTCATGCGACTTGCCGCGCCGCCGACATAGGGCATTTGGTTCAGCACGATTTCGAATTCGTCCATCACCTCCCGCCTGATCCGATCGATGTCGGATAGATCCGCGCGCTCGCACAACATCGCTTCGGCGAGGTCGAGGCGATGGCGCATGGCAGCCTCCATTGTACCGCGATGCGATTCGTAGAAGGGATGGATGATCTCAGCCATTGGACGGACACCTGATATGATTGGCTCGTTGCAAGGTCGGCGAATGCGGTATCACTCCGCGGCGATCGCCTCGATCTCCAGCAGCCACTTGCTGTCAACGGTCTCGACGATCACGACCGTCAGCGCGGGCTGGTGTTCCCCGAGCATAGCGCGACGAATGGTGCGGTTGGTCACGACCTGATTGCGGTCAGTCAGGAACGTGGTGACCTTGACCAGATGCTCGACGCCAAGGCCGGCGGCGCCGAGCACCTCCATGACGTTGCGCCAGGCCTGCTCGCATTGCGCCTCGAAACCTTCAGGCACGGCGCCGTCGGACGTCTCGGGCACCTGGCCGCTGATGAACAACAGGCGGCGATGCTGCTTCAATTCAAGTCCCATGCAGTATCCGCCGACGGGAGCGTGGACCGTTGCTGGGTTGTGGCTGACGATTTGAGCCATCGCAGTTGTCTCCTGTTCGATGAGGTCCAGCACCAGACGATGCGAAGCGACGGGTGGGCGGCAGGACGCAGTGTTTCTCCGCATTGCGAGCTGACCGTATCCGGCGACATCACCGCTTCGCAAAGCATCATTCCTGCGGTTCAGCGCAAGAAAATCTATTGCAAGCGCGCAGCCTTTCAGTGAGAACCTGGGCAGCGATGACCTACACCCTTCCACCACTCAACGCGCTTCGCGCATTCGAAGCCGCCGCGCGGCATCTCAGCTTCAAACTAGCCGCGCACGAACTGCACGTGACGCCCGCCGCCGTGGGGCAGCAGGTGAAGGCGCTGGAGGCGCGCCTCGGCGTACAGCTGTTCGAGCGGCTGCATAAGCAGCTCGTCCTCACCGCGGCGGGTCAGGCCTATCTGCCCGAGATATCCGAAGGTTTTCGCCGCATTGCGGATGCGACCTCGCAATTGAAACCCGCAGGTGCGGTGCTGCTGCAGTTGGGAGTCCATGGCAGCTTCGACCTGCGCCGTCTCGAGTTGGCGGCGTTTCGCAGCGCGCATGCGGACATCGGCCTGCGCGTGCTCCAGCCCGCGGGCTTGCACGAGTTGATCGAAGGCAAAGTCGACCTGCTGATAGCCCGCAGTCTTGGCCACCATCCGGGCTATCGCTGCGACCGGGTCAATGAGGGATCCGGTTTGGGTGATTGGCTGATTGCGCCCGAAGGCACCGCGGATTGTCCCGAGATCGTCAGCTTCCGCAATTGGCTGCGCGCCCTGCCGGCCGAGAACCCGCTCGCAAACCACCGCCGCCCTCGTCTGGTCGGCAGCAGAGGCAGTTGAGGCGATCGCGAGGCAAGATAGGAGCGGCCGAGCGCTTCTTTCAATTCCAGCGGAAGATTGATGATCTGGGGGTGGATCGAGACATCGAGAAAAAACCGCGAAAACTCCCCCATGCAAAGTAGAAGTGATTGAGGAATTTGGCGCCGAGTGACTTGAGCCCCTCCGCCACGACCAGCTTTGACTCGTCGGACAAAACCGGGGCAGAATTTCACGGTGGCACCGATAGCGCATCCGGTGAGCGTTAGGCTCAAGCTGAGGGCGAGGCAATTGCAGAGAAAGTGGTGGACCGGCCTTGCTGCAATGCTGTTGTTCTCAGCCGCGGCTGCCGGCAACCTCGCACAAGCGCAAAGTGGGTTGGCCAAACTTCCGATCCTGCTCGCCGACCAGTACCGCACCGTTCGAAGCGTGGTGCTCGCGCGGCGCGATTGCGTGGAATTCGAGTACTACAAGGCCGGCGTGAATTCCCGGACATTGTTGCCCGTGCACTCGGTCACGAAGAGCGTACTTTCGATCCTGGTCGGCCTCGCACTCGACAAGGGCTACCTGCGCGTCGATCAAAAGCTTTCTGAGCTCTTGCCTGAAGCATTGGATCCGACTTTCGATGCACACGTCCGCGACATCACGGTTCGCGATTTTCTGACGATGACCTCCGGCTTCGATTCGGCGGCGCCGTTCGGTGCCAAGGCTGTCATTCCACCGGACGAGATGTGGCAGTGGACACTCAGTCGACCAATCCGGCACGAGCCCGGCACCCGGTTCGAATACGACGATGACAGCGTCAACCTGCTGTCGGTGGCTTTCTGGCAAGGGCGATCCGGCAGAACTCCAAGAGCTTCGCGGAGCAAAATCTGTTCGGCCCGCTCGACATAGCGAATTTCGATTGGAAAGCCGATGCCGAAGGACATCTGATTGGCGCATCTACGTTGTCACTCAGCGCCAGGGACATGGCCAAACTCGGTCTGCTCTATCTCCAGCACGGCCGCTGGGGACATGATCAGCTCGTGTCGAGTGAATACGTGGCCGACTCCACGTCAAGGCACAATGACGGCGGCGCTCCGGTCGGGGCGGCCTACGGTTATCTTTGGTGGGTTACGCACACCAGTACGGGGTTGGATGCCTTTTTCGCCGCAGGCAACGGTAGCCAAATCATCTATGTTTTACCCAAGCTTGATCTTGTCGTCGCGGTGACCTCGCTCTCCAGCATTCCAGGTGGAAGCGTCCACTTCGTCAATGAAGTCCTTCTGCCCGCTCTAACCGACCATCCTGCTCCGTCGTCCTGTCTCGATCGGCTGATGAGAGAGGAGGGCCCTCATTGAACATTGCCGGTTCGGCGACGGCGGCACCGAGACAGGGCCAAAGCTGGAACGCCCAAGATGGCCCCCAAGCGCAAACGCAGGCACGCACCTATAGCCAAGCGAGTCGCAACCGGACAGAATGACGGCTATTGCCGGGGCATGAGCTGAGATCATGACAGAGCCGTCGACCGCGCCGTTTGCGCCCTTCGAATGGATGCTCTCAGCTCGCTATTTGCGGGCGCGCCGCAGGGACGGTTTTATCTCGCGCGCCGCCCGGCTCGATCCCGTCGAAGCGCTGCGGCGGTGAGATTGACGATGGTCATGCCCCCGGACACTATCGCATATGCAGACTGTATCCGCGGCGCATCCTTCGAGACGCCCGCTATGGCGGGCTCCTCAGGATGAGGATGGATGCGCGGCGGCAGTTTCAAAGGCGCCGATAGTGCTTAGCCTCATCCTGAGCAGACCGCGAAGCGGTCGTCTCGAAGGACGAGGCGCGCGCTCAGCCGCTCAAAGGGCCATATGCACTACTCTGCTCTCATCCCTAGAGGTGTCCGTCCTCCGTCGAGGCTAATCCCCTCTCTGTCTGACCGGCAATTTCATCAGCGCGCCAGCACCTCACCGCATGCTCGTCGGGACGCGTCTCCAGCGCTGGCCCAGGCTCGCGGCGACACACCGCCTCCGCGTAACGACAGCGCGGGCTGAAGGCACATCCGTCCGGCGGGTTGAGCGGGTTGGGAAGGTCGCCGCCTGTCGTCGCCAGCGGTGCGCGGCGCAGCGGATCGGGGATGGCGGCGATCAGGGTCTGGGTATACGGGTGCGCCGGCCGCTCGAAGATTTCGCGCCAGTCGCCGCTCTCCACGATGCGGCCGAGATACATGACGGCCACCCTGTCGCTCATGTGTTCAACGACGCCGAGGTCGTGGCTGATCATGATGTAGGAGAGGCCGAGGGTTTCCTTCAATTCCAGCAGCAGATTGATGATCTGGGCGCGGATCGACACATCGAGCGCCGAGACCGGCTCGTCGCAGATGACGATTTTGGGATTGAGGATCAACGCGCGCGCGATGCCGATGCGCTGGCGCTGGCCGCCCGAGAATTCATGCGGATAGCGGCCCGACTGTTCGGGCCGCAGGCCCACATGCCGCAGCATCGTCGCAACGCGGTCCTCGATCTCGCTTGCGGCGGTAACGCCATGCACACGCAGGGGATCTTCGAGCGTGCGACGAACGGTCTGGCGTGGATTGAGCGAGGCGTAGGGATCCTGAAACACCATTTGCACGATGCGGGCCAATGCCTTCCGGTCACCCGATTGCCGGCCCGTCACCACCTGCCCGTCCAGCACGATGCGGCCTCGCGTCGGCGTCAGCAGACCAAGCATCGAAAGTGCGACCGTCGACTTGCCAGAGCCGGACTCGCCGACGAGGCCGAGGCATTCGCCGCGCCTTAGCCTGAGATCGACGCCGTCGACGGCACGGAGCAGCCGCCGGCCGCGGCCCAGCAAGCCGCCACCCACAGGAAAATGAACGGCGAGATCCTCGACGCTGAGAATGACATCGTCGCCCGGCCTCGCCTTACCCGCCCTGTCCTCACCCGGCATGTTCTGGGGTTCATGCATGGTGATGACACCTGACCAGACCGCCGGCTCCCAGCCATGTCGTCTCCGGCGCGGTGGTCCGGCAAACATCGGTCGCATGCGCGCAACGCGGATTGAACCGGCAACCGGCCGGGAAATCCGTGATCGCCGGCACCACGCCCGCGATCTCCGTGAGCCGGGTCCGTCCAAGTGCGGCCCTGCTCCCCAGCCGCGGCAGCGAATTGACGAGTCCTTGGGTATAGGGATGCGAGGGCGCCCGGAAGATATCTGCCGAACCGCGCTCCTCGACAATGCGGCCGGCATACATCACGGCGACGCGGCGACAGACATTGGCGACCAGGCCGAGATCGTGGCTGATCATCAGAACAGCTGTTCCTCGCTCGGCGCATAGATTCCGCATCAGCTCGATGATTTCGGCCTGCACGGTTACGTCGAGCGCGGTGGTCGGCTCGTCGGCGATCAGGAGATCCGGACCGCATGCGAGTGCGATGGCGATCATCACGCGTTGACGCATGCCGCCCGACAGCTGGTGCGGGTAATCCTTCACGCGCCGCTCGGGTGCGGGCACGCGGACGCTCGCCAGCGCCTCGACCGCCAGCTGGTCGGCTTCCCGCCAGCTTTTTCCCTTGTGCAGCACGAACATCTCGGCGATCTGCCGTCCCACGGGCGAGACCGGGTTCAGCGCCGTCATCGGCTCTTGGAAGATCATGGCAATGCGATCGCCGCGCAGCGCTCGCTGCCTGGCGGCTGAAAGACCCTGGATCTCCCGCCCCTCAAATCGGATAGCGCCTCCGCCGATCGACAACGGCTGCCGTAACAGGCCGATTAGAGCGAGCGCCGTAATGCTCTTGCCGCAGCCGGATTCGCCGACCAGGCCGAACGTCTCGCCGCGATCGATACGGAACGAAACGCCCTCGACAGCGGCAACCCGGCTAGATCCGTGGTTGAGGTCGATGCGCAGTTCCTCGACTTCGATCAGCGGCGAGCCCGTCATATACGCCGGCTCCGCGATTGTGGATCGAGAATGTCGCGCAGCCCGTCGCCGAGCAGATTAAGCCCGAGCACCGTCAGGAAGATGGCGACGCCGGGAAAAACCGAGAGCCACGGCGCCGTCGTGATCTGCTCGCGCGCCTCCGACAGCATGCTGCCCCAACTTGGAAAAGGCGGGCGAACGCCGAGGCCGAGGAACGACAGCGCGGCCTCGGACAAGACCGCGCTGCCCATGCCGAGCGTACCGATGACGATGATGGGGCCGAGCATGTTCGGCAGCAGCTGCGAGATCATGATGCGCAAATCACCGTAGCCAAGCACTCTTGCGGCCTGCACATAGCCTTGGCTCTTGAGCGACAGCGCCGATGCCCGTGCGAGCCGGCACGTGAACGACCAATTGGTCAATCCGAGCGCGATCAAAAGGCTGGTCAGCCCGGGTCCAAGCACCGCCATGATGGCAAGCGCGAAGATCAGCGAGGGGATCGCGAGCATGAGATTGGTCAGGCCGTTGACGAAATCGTCCCACCAGCCGCCCCAATAGCCGGCGCTCAGGCCCAGCGCTACGCCGATGACGCTGTTGATGAGCTGCGAGACGATGCCGACCGTCAGCGAGATGCGCGCGCCGTAGACGACGCGGGAATAGATGTCACGGCCCTGCGCGTCGGTGCCGAACCACCAGGTCCAGCTCGGGGCCTCCTCTGCATTCATCAGGTTGGCGTCCAGCACGGGATCCGTGTGCGCCAGCCAGGGCGCGAGCAGCCCGACGACAATCGCAAGCGCGAACAAGGCACCGCCGATGATGAGATTGGCTCTCAGCTTCATGCGTATCTGATCCTGGGATCGATCACGCCGTAGAGCAGGTCAATCAGCAGGTTGATCGCGAGAAAGAACAGCACCACCACGAGAATGGAGCCCTGGACGGCCGGAATGTCGCGCTGCAGGACACTGTCGACGAGCAGCGAGCCGATGCCCGGCCACGAGAACAATTTCTCGACGACGACCGCCTGTCCCATCAACGCGCCGAATTGCAGGCCGATTGTCGTGAGAATCAGTACGAGTGCGTTGCGCATCACGTGCCACTTCACGACCCGGGTCTCGCTCATACCCTTCGAGCGCGCAGTGCGGACGAAATCGGCAGTCATGATCTCGAGGACCGCGGCGCGCGTCGTCCGTGCCAGCAGCGCCATCGGCGAGACGCCAAGGGTCACGGCCGGCAGGATCAGATATTTGCCTCCCCCATCGCCGTAGCCAAAACTCGGCAGCCAGCCGAGCTTCAACGCGAACAGGTACATCAACAGCAGTCCGAGCCAGAACTTGGCCATTGAAAGGCCCGACACCGCCAAGACCATCGAGGCCGTATCGACGATGCTGCCCGGCCGCAATGCTGCGATGAAGCCGAGCGGCACGCCGACCACAACCGCAAACGCCATGGCTGCGAATATCAGTTGCAGCGTCGGCCAGGTCCGTTTGGCGATCATGGCCGTGACCGGCTCGCGCGTCCGGAACGAGGTGCCGAAATCACCGGTCGCGAGCTTGGCGATGTAGGAGCCGAAGCGGACGTAGACGGGTTCGTCGAGGCCGAGCTGCTTCTTCATACGCGCCTCGACCTGCGGATCGACATCGTCGCTCATGGTCGATGCGATGCTGCCGGGAACGATGCTGAACAGCACAAACACCAGCAGCACGACAGCGAGCACGGTCGGAATGGTCTGCAGGATACGGCGGATCAGGAAGGAGAGCATCGGCATCGTTCCTCTCTCCCTCCATCGTTTGCCGCGATGGAGGGAGCGCGAGAGCGCGTGTCACTTCGCGGGCGAGGCCTCGTCGACCCAGAGGTCTTCGACGGTCTGGTGGGTCAGCTCCGTCGCGTTCAACTGAATCCCCTTGAGCCACGGCTGCACCGCCATGACCGCCTTGTTGTAGTTGAAGAACCAGACCGGCGCCTCTTCGTAAAGCAGGGCATTGGCCTTTTGCAGCAGCTGGCCGCGCTTGGCGGCATCGTCGGCCTGCCCGGCCTCATCGACCAGCTTGTCGAACTCGGCATTCTTGAAATTCATGTAGTTGCAGGCCGATGGCGGCGTCGAGGAGTGGAAGCATTTCAGCGCCGCCTGGGGATCCGGGCCGCTCGCCTGGGAATAGACGAAGCCCTGGTAGTCGCCGGTGCGAACCACCTCCGCCAGCACGGCTGTCTCGACCTGCTTGACCTTTGCCTTGATGCCAACCCTGTCCAGCATCGGGATCACGGCGGTGACGATCGGCAGGCCCCAGCTTTCATTCTGGCTTGTCGTCCACTCGAATTCGAAGCCGGTGGGATAGCCGGCGTCCGCGAGCAACTGCTTGGCCTTGGCGGGATCGAAGGCGTAGGGCTTCATGGTCTTGTCGTAGAGCGGAGAGGTCAGCGGCAGCCAGCTGGTGGCGCGATAGGCCTTGCCCTTGACCAATTTGTTGATGATCAAATCGGTATCGATGGCATAGTTGATCGCCTGCCTGACGCGCTTGTCGGCGAACGGCTTAAAAGCGGGATTCATCCCCATGTAGCGGGTGAAGACCTCGGCGACCTCGACGATGGTGCCCTTGAGGTCGGCATCGGCCTGATAGGCGACATACTGCGCCGGCCCCAACACCGAGGTGTCGATCTCCTTGTTGCGGAAGGCGACATCGCGTGCCGCGGCTTCGCCCATGACCGACACGATGAGCTTGTCGGCGTAGGGCTTACCGGGCTTGTAGAACCGGTCCCATCGCTCCAGGACGATGCGCGATCCCGGCACGTGCTCGACGAATTTGAAGGGTCCGAGGCCGATCGGCTTCTGGATGAAGCTCTCCTTTGCGGCCTCGTCGGCGGGATAGATCGACGTCAGGGCGTTCCAGAAATAGAAACCCGGATCGACCTTCTCGGTCAGCTTCATTTCGAGCGTGAAGTCGTCGATTTTCTTCAGGCCGGAGATGTCCTTGGCCTGGCCCTTCTCGACCGCGGCCGCGCCCTCGATGATGCGGACATAGCGCGCGCCGGGAAAGGCCTTGGTGCCGTCCATGATGCGGTTGTAGGACCAGATGATGTCGTCGGCCGTCATCTTGCGGCCATTGTGGAAGTAAGCGTCGTCGCGCAGCTTGAAGGTGTGAACGAGACCTCCGCCCGAGACCACGTCTTCCTTGGCAAGCTCCAGAACCGGCTTGCCCGCAGCGGAGTCCCAAATGTAGAGAGACCGGTGCAGACCCTTGGCGTAGATCTCGTCCTGGGCGCGCTGAGTCGTATGAATGTCCAGGCTGGTGAAACTCGAGCCATAGGGCGCCGTCATCCGGATGGTTCCACCCTTGCGCGGCGTCTGGGCCTCCGCCGTGGCCGCGAGCGCCAGCCCCAAACCAACGACGATCGCCATCATCCTGAACATCATGGTCCCTCCGACAATGCAGGCATGTTCCGATTTGGCGAGTTGACCATTCGTAGTGTGTCGAATGCAAGCACCTTGAATGGGGTGACGTATGCGAGCGCAGCGCTCGCGAACTCGCGAATTGTGCGTATGCCCCCTAACCAGTCGCGAAATCCGGCTGCCAGTCGCGCAGTTTTCGCGCCGTGCCGGTGACGTCAGCGATGGCGGGAAACGCCCCCGCCTCGACCATCATCGCCCTTGCCAGCCGCACGGCGCGGGCCTCGCAGACCGCCCGCCTCCGCGGGTCCTCGATCAGTTCGAAATCGATGTTGTGGGCGAGGCCGAAGATGCGGCGGATGGTCTTTGCGGCGGCGAAGCCGACGGTGTCGGCGAACAGGCGCTGCATGTAGGCGTGGCGTTCGGCCTCCAGCCGCGCGGCGCCTTTCTCGGCGGCGAAGAGCGCGGCAGGATAGGCGTCACCGGTGGCTCCAGCACGCCACAGATCGAGGAACTTGCGCGCGAACTCGTTCCATACCGTTTCCACGGTCTCCAGCACCCAGCCCTCGAACGCGCGGCGCTCGCCCGGCGGGCGCTCATGGCCGCTTGACGCGAAATAGGCCATCAGCAGATTGGCGAGCACCGCGCCGACGTCAAAGCCCATCGGGCCATAGAATGCGAATTCCGGATCGATCACCCGCGTCTGGCTTTCCGTCACCATCATCGAGCCGGTGTGAAGATCGCCATGGATCAGCGCCTCGGGGCGCGCCATGAACTTCAGCTTGAGCCGGGAGACCGCGACATGCAGCTCCATGTCCTCGCGCAGGCTTGCGGCGAGCGCGTCGAGGTAAGGCGCGGTCCAGCGGTTCTGCTCGGCGATGCGGTAGGGATCGGTGAAGATCAGGTCTTCCGTGATCTTGCACAGTGCGTGATTGCCGGCAAAGGCGGCGATGCCCTCCTTCTTCTCGGCGGCAGAGAGCGCGAGGTCGGAGGTTAAGAACAGCGTCCGCGCCATGAAGGTGGTGATGTCACCGGCGAAGCGCGGATATTGCGTGCCCGCGACCAGCCCCTTCCGCATGATGATGTGGGGCTCCAGCAGCTCCATCACCGTCAGCGCCAGCGCATCGTTGTGGTGCAGCAGGGCCGGCACGAGGCCGGGTGCGAGCTGGGCCTGCTTGGACAGGGCCAGATATTCGTAATGGGCCCGCGACAGCGGCAGCGGCCAGCTCTCGCCGACCAGACGGACATAGGGCAGCGCCTGCTTCACGACGACGCCGCCGCTGGCGCCCTTGACGATGAAGACGAGATTGAGATTGCCGTCGCCGACCTCGGTGATCGACCAGGACGTCGGCTGGCGGCCGAGCGTTGCCGTCAGTTCCGGGACGCCCGCGAGGTAATCCCGCAGGGCCGCCTCATGCAAGATCCGATAGTCCCCCGCCGGCTGCTCGGTCATAACGATCCCATCCCATGCTTGGCATGGCCGGATCGTTACTCCCGCTCCAGGAAGCTCGAGCCGATCTCGGCCTTTCTTTTGATCGGATCGTAATCACAATAGACGCTGTCCGCCACCAGCGTATAGCTGGCGCTGACGGTGTATTTGTCTGTTTTGACCGAGTTCAGCCCGATCACCGAGGTGCTCTTGCCGCCGTTCCACTTGAACGGCGTCGAGCTCTGCGCCCGCTCGCAGGCCATCACCGCCTCGTTGAAGACGTAGCCCTCGACGAACGCCTTCAGCGTCCGCACCTGCACGGCCATTCGCCACTCGAGGTAGCCGATGGCGCTGATCCCGGCGACCATCAGCACCAGAAGCGCGATGACGATCCGTTGAAAAGTCATTCATTCCCCCAAAATAATTTCGTTAGCAAAAACGTCTAGAACGGCATCCCCATCAATTTCGACAAGCGTTCGACCGACAGATAGCCGGCCTGGTAGGCCGCCATGCCGAGGCCATAGACGACCGCCGAGATGATCGTGGTCCAGATCAGCTTGCTTCTCATCCGCGTCAGGACGGGCGCGCCGGGATCGGTGCCGGGTGCTCCGACGCCATCCTCATGCTGGCTGCGCACGCCGAACGGCAGCGTCAGGAACAGCGCGACCCACCAGATGACGAAGTAGATCGCGAGCGCGGTTGATATCTGGACGGCCATGGTTCGGCTCTACGCCTGCTCGATTTCGACGAGGGCGCCCGAAAAATCCTTCGGATGCAGGAACAGCACCGGCTTACCGTGCGCGCCGATCTTCGGCACGCCGTCGCCGAGCACCCGCGCGCCCTCCTTCACCAGCGTGTCGCGCGAGGCGATGATGTCGACGACCTCGTAGCAGACATGGTGGATGCCGCCGTCGGCATTGCGATCGAGGAACTTTGCGATCGGCGAGCTATCGCCGAGTGGCTCGATGAACTCGATCTTGGTGTTGGGCAGCGTCGCGAACACCGTGGTGACGCCATGCTCGGGCAGCGCGACGGCCTCCGAGATCTGCGCCCCGAAGGCCGTGCCGTAGATTTTCGCGGCCTTGACGGCGTCCTTGGTCGCGATCGCGACGTGGTTGAGCCGGCCCAGCATGGTTCTCTCCCGTTAGACTGTCAGGACATGTACCAGACAGAGAGGCTTTTTGCCCCAATGTTCGTTGATGACGGCCCGCACCGTACGGCGGACGGATTCCGCCAGCGCATCCGCATCGCGGCGGCGCGCCTTTGGCAGACCCTCGATGGTGGACATCACGGCATCGAAGACGAGCTCGTCAAAGGGCTCGCCCGCCCTGTTCTTCTCGGGGATGCCGACGAGATCGACTTCGGGATCGTCGGCCAGCTCGCCCTGCTCGGTCATGGCGATAGCGACGAAAGCGCAGCCCGAGAACCCCATCCGGCGCCGCTCGACCACCGCGCGCGACTTGGAATCCTCCAGGATCGCGCCGTCCTTGTAGAGACGGCCGGAAGGCACTTCGCCGATGATGCCAGGATCGCCGGGGCCGAGCTTGATCAGGTCGCCGTTGCGGACCACCAGCACGCGCGGCACGCCGGCCGCCCGCGCGAGCTTTGCGTGCTCGTGCAGGTGCAAGGCCTCGCCGTGGACGGGAATCAGGAGCTGCGGGCGCACCCAGGCGATCATGTCGCGCAGCTCGTCGCGGCGGGGATGGCCGGAGACGTGGACCAGATGGGTGCGGTCGGTGATGACCTCGACGCCCTGGAGGATCAGATTGTTGATGATCGAGCCGACGGCCTTCTCGTTGCCGGGAATGGTGCGTGAGGAGAAGATGACGCTGTCGCCGCGGTTGAGCGTGATCTCGGGGTGGTCGTCATTGGCGATGCGCGCCAGTGCCGCGCGGGCCTCGCCCTGGCTGCCGGTGCAGAGCGCCAGCACCTTGTCCTGCGGCAGGTGGCCGTAGATGTCGGTCGAGCGGAAATTCTGCACGCCGTCGAGATAGCCGGTTTCGCGCGCGACCTGCGACACGCGCTCCATGGCGCGCCCGACCACGACGACCTCGCGGTCCGCGGCCTTGGCGGCATCGGCCACGGCCTTGATGCGGGCGACGTTGGAGGCAAAGGTCGTGACGGCGACGCGGCCCTTGGCGGCCTTGACCAGCTCGATGATTGTCTTGGCGACCTCGGCCTCCGAGGGCGAGCGGCCGTCGCGGACCGCATTGGTGGAATCGCCGATCAGGGCGAGCACGCCCTGATCGCCGAGCTCGCGCAGCCGCTTTTCGTCGGTCGGGCGGCCGATGATCGGGGTCGGGTCGATCTTCCAGTCGCCGGTGTGCAGCACCGTGCCGACCTCGGTGTGGATCGCCAGCGCGTGCGATTCGGGGATCGAATGCGCGACCGGGATGAACTCGACGTTGAACGGGCCGATATCGACGCGCCCGCCCGAGGGCACCACCGTCACCGGGATCTTCGGCGCGTTGCGCTCGGCGGCGCATTTGGCCTCGAACAGCGCGGCGCTGAACTGCGTCGCATAGATCGGGCATTTCAGCTTGGGCCAGAGGTCGATGATGGCGCCAAAATGGTCCTCATGGGCATGGGTCAGCACCAGCCCCATCAGGTTCTTGCGCTCCTTCTCCAGGAAGCTGATGTCGGGCATGATCAGGTCGATGCCCGGCAGATGCTCCTCGTCGCCAAATGAGACGCCGAGATCGATCGCCAGCCAGGCGCGCTGCTGACGGCTGCCGAGGCCGTAGATCGACAGGTTCATGCCGATCTCGCCGACACCGCCGAGCGGCGCAAATACCAATTCGTCAGGTTTCGCCATCACGCAGCTCCCACGGAGGCGGCCGAGCCGAAGAACACCTCGCCGGCCGCCACCGGCAGGCGTCGGCCGTCAGTGGTCCGGACGATCAGGCAACCGGTGTCGTCGATCGTGTCAAAAATGCCTTCCAGCGTCATCGCTCCCGTATTGATCGCGACCCCCTCGCCAAGGCCGGCGGCCCGTTCCAGCCACAGTTTGCGGATCTCGGCAAAGCCGCGACCATTGTCCCAGATGCCGCGGAACTCCAGCCAGGCGTCCGACAGCGCTGCAAACAGCTCTTCCGCGCTGATCTGGACGCCCAGTGCCGCCAGCGATATGGCCGGCGTGGGCGTGCCCTCCGGCGCCGCCACGACATTGGTGCCGATGCCGACGACCACGGCGAGGCGGTCGCCGACGGCTTCGGCTTCCAGCCCGATGCCGACCAGCTTCTTGCCGTTTGCGAGGACGTCATTCGGCCACTTCAGGGCGTATCTGGGCCTGTCAGGACCGAGCCGCAACGCGGCCTCGAGGCTGACCTTCTCCAGCGCGGCTTCTTCCGCGAGCCCCGCCGCAAAACCGATCGTGGCGGCAACCGCAGGTGCGACGTCGACGATCTCAAGGACGCTGGCCGCCAGATTGCCGCGCGGCGCGATCCAGGGGCGCTGGCGCCGACCGCGCCCGGCGGTCTGCTCGGACGTGACGAACCAAGTCGGGCCGCGTTCGCCGGCGCGAGCGCTTTCGATCGCCTCGGTGTTGGTCGAGCCGGTCCGCTCGAAGGCTGCGAGCTTGTAGCCCGCCGACGCTGCGCGAGGACCTAGCGCGAATCCCATCCTAAAACAGCGACTTTGCCGCGGCGGAGGCGACGCTCACCACCGGGCCCGCGAACAGCGCGAAGAGAATGTTGAACAGGCCCGCGACCGCCAGCACCGTCTTCACTTCGATGCGCACGGGATCGACCTGGCCGGCCGGCTCGTCGAAGTACATCGTCTTGATGATGCTAAGATAGTAGTAGGCGCCGACCACGCTGGTCAGAACGCCGATCACCGCCAGCGTGAACAAATTGGCCTTGATCGCCGCGACGAAGACGTACCATTTGGCGAAGAAGCCGGCGAGCGGCGGGATGCCGGCGAGCGAGAACAGCAGCATCGCGAACATGAAGGCGAGCAGCGGATTGGTCCGCGACAGGCCGGCAAAATCGCTGATCTGCTCGACCGCCTGGCCATTCCGCCGCATGGCAAGGATGATCGAGAACGAGCCGAGCGTCATCGCAACGTAGATCACGATGTACATCAAGACGCCCTGTGCGCCCTCGACGGTGCCGGCGGCGAGGCCGACCAGGGCAAAGCCCATATGGCCGATCGAGGAATAGGCCATCAGGCGCTTGATGTTGCTCTGGCCGATCGCGGCGAAGGAGCCCAGCGCCATCGAGGCGATCGCCACGAACACCAGGATCTGCTGCCACTGCGAGAGGATGCCGGGGAATGCCGTGAGCGTGACGCGGGTGAAGACGGCCAGCGCGGCGACCTTCGGCGCCGAGGCGAAGAAGGCGGTGACCGGCGTCGGCGCGCCCTCGTAGACGTCAGGCGTCCACATGTGGAAGGGCACCGCCGAGACCTTGAAGCAGAGGCCGGCGAGTAGGAACACGAGGCCAAACACCAGGCCGACATTCGAGACCGTCGCGGCCGCCGCGATGCCGCTGAAGCTGACCGTGCCGGTGAAGCCGTAAATCAGCGAGGCGCCGTACAGCAGCATGCCCGAGGACAGCGCGCCCAGCACAAAGTACTTCAGGCCGGCTTCGGTCGACTTGGCGTTGTCGCGGTTCGCGGCCGCCACGACGTAGAGTGCGAGCGACATCAGCTCGAGACCGAGATAGAGCAAGATCAAATCGCCGGCCGAGATCAGCACCATCATGCCGAGCGTCGAAAGCAGCACCAGGATCGCGTATTCGAAGATGCGGCGCGACGGATCTGACAGGAATTCGGTCGAGAGGACCAGCGTCACCGCCGAGCCGATCAGGGCCAGGATCTTCATGAAGCGCGCAAAATCATCGACGATGAAGCTGCCGCCGAAGGTCACGTGCTTGCCCGCGGGCTGGAGGTACACGAGCACGCCGACCGCGACCAGGAGGAGGACCGAAAGCGAAGTGACCGTTTTGGTCGTCTCCTGCCCGCGATAGGCGCCCAGCATCAGCAGTGCCATGGCGCCGACCGCGAGCACGAGCTCGGGCAGCACCGGCGCCAGTTGATAACCTGCAGTCTCAAAGCTCATGGCGATATCCTGACCTGCCCGCTCACTGGAGCAGTGCGGCGGCCTTCACGGCCGTCACAGCGGTGTTGTAATTGTTGACGAGTTGCTGGACCGAGGCGGCCGACATGTCGAGCACCGGCTTCGGATAGATGCCGAACAGGATCGTCAGCGCGATCAGCGGAAACAGCGTCAGGCACTCCCGGAAGGTGAGATCCTTCATGCTCATCATCGAGGGCTTGACCAGCGCCCCGAACACGACCTTGCGGTACAGCCAGAGCGCGTAGCAAGCCGACAGGATCACGCCGAAACTGGCGAAGAACGCAGTCGGGATCGAGACCTTGAAGGTGCCGAGCAGCGTCATGAACTCGCCGACGAAGCCGCTCGTTCCGGGCAGGCCGACATTGGCCATGGTGAAGACCATGAAGGTAAGCGCATAGAGCGGCATCCGGTTGACGAGGCCGCCATAGGCCGCGATCTCGCGGGTGTGCATGCGGTCGTAGACGATGCCGACGCAGAGGAACAGCGCGCCGGAGACGATGCCGTGCGAGACCATCTGGAACATGCCGCCGGCGACGCCCTGCATGGTGCCGGCGAAGATGCCCATGGTAACGAAGCCCATATGCGCGACCGAGGAGTACGCAATCAGCTTCTTCATGTCGTCCTGCATCAAGGCCACCAGCGAGGTGTAGATGATGGCGATCGCCGAGAGCGTGAACACCAGCGGCGCGAAGTCATGCGAGGCCAAGGGGAACATCGGCAGCGAGAAGCGCAGGAAGCCGTAGCCGCCCATCTTCAAGAGGATCGCGGCCAGCACCACCGAGCCCGCAGTCGGCGCCTCGACGTGCGCGTCGGGAAGCCAGGTGTGCACCGGCCACATCGGCATCTTCACCGCGAACGAGGCGAAGAAGGCCAGCCACGCCCAGGTCTGCAACGAGCGCGGCACGGCGGTGTGCATCAGGGTCGGGATGTCGGTGGTGCCGCCGTTCCAGTACAGCGCCATGATCGCGAGCAGCATCAGCACCGAGCCGAGCAGCGTGTAGAGGAAGAACTTGAAGGAGGCGTAGACCCGCCGCGGGCCGCCCCAGACCCCGATGATCAGGAACATCGGGATCAGGCCGCCTTCGAAGAACAGATAGAACAGCACGAGATCGAGCGCCGAGAAGGTGCCGATCATCAGCGTTTCCAGGATCAGGAACGCCATCATGTATTCGCGGACGCGGTTGGTGACCGCCTTCCAGCTCGCGATGATGCAGAACGGCATGATGGCGGTGGTCAGGATCAACAGCGGCAGCGAAATGCCGTCCACGCCCATGTGGTAGGTAATGCCGGTGGCGAGCCAGTTCGCCTTCTCGACGAACTGGAAGTCGGCGTTGGACGGGTCGAAGCGCATGACCAGGATCACCGACACCGCGAAGGTGATCAGCGTGGTCCATAGCGCGATCCAGCGCGAATTGCGCCGGGCGGCCTCGTCATCGCCGCGGCTGAGATAGACGATCAGCGCACCGACCAGCGGCAGGAACGTCGTGACCGATAGGATGGGCCAGGTCGTCATTTACTGGCCTCCTAAGCCGAACATGAACCAGGTGATCAGGCCGGCGGCACCGATCAGCATGGCGAACGCGTAGTGATAGAGATAGCCGGTCTGGATCTTGACCACTTGGCGGGTGAGATCGAGCACGCGTGCCGAAACGCCGTCGGGACCGAGGCCGTCGATGATGAAGCCGTCGCCCTTCTTCCAGAGTTGGTAGCCGATCCACTTCGCCGGACGGACGAAGATGATGTCGTACAGCTCGTCGAAGTACCATTTGTTGAGAAGGAACTGGTACAGCATCGGCTGGGTCTTGGCGAGCTCGACCGGCAGATACGGCCGCCGGATGTAGAACAGATACGACACCAGGAAGCCAAGCACCATCATCACCGTCGGCAGCAAAGCGATGGTCTCGGGGATGTGGTGCATCTCCTCGATGATATGCGGGTTCATCTTCACGGACTCGCGGAAGAACTCCTCGATGCCGTGACCGGCGAACAGCTCCTTGAACGGGAAGCCGGCCATGATGGAGCCGACCGCGAGCACGCCGATCGGGATCAGCATCCAGACCGGGGCCTCGTGCGCCGCCTCATAGTGATGGTCGTCATGCGGCTCGCCGTGGAAGGTCTTGAAGATCAGGCGCCAGGAATAGAATGAGGTCAGGCCGGCGGCGACGACCGTCATCAGGAAGCCGTAGATCGCGAACGGATTGTGCGCGGCGTAGGCTGACTCGATGATGGCGTCCTTGGAGAAATAGCCGGCCGTGAGCGGGAAGCCGGTGAGCGCGAGCGTGCCGACCACCATCACCGCATAGGTGTAGGGGATCTTGCGCCACAGGCCGCCCATGTTGCGGATGTCCTGCTCGTGATGCATCGCGTAGATCACCGAGCCGGAGCCCAAGAACAGCAGCGCCTTGAAGAAGGCGTGCGTGAACAGATGGAACATGCCGACCGAATAGGCCCCCGCCCCCATCGCCACGAACATGTAGCCGAGCTGCGAACAGGTCGAATAAGCGACGATGCGCTTGATGTCGTTCTGGACGAGGCCGATCGTCGCGGCGAAGAACGCAGTGGTCGCGCCGAAGAACATCACGACGGCCTGGGCGTTCGGCGCGAGCTCGAACAGCGGCGACAGCCGCGCCACCATGAACACGCCGGCGGTGACCATGGTCGCGGCATGGATCAGCGCCGAGACCGGGGTCGGGCCTTCCATCGCGTCTGGCAACCAGGTGTGCAGCAGGAACTGCGCCGACTTGCCCATCGCGCCCATGAACAGCAGCAGACAAGTCAGAGTCAGCGCGTCGGCGTGCCAGCCGAGGAAGTCGATGGTCTTGCCGGTGAGGCCGGGAGCGGCGTGGAAGATCGGCTCGAAATCGGTGGAGCCGGCCAGCATGAAGATCGCGAAGATGCCGAGCGCGAAGCCGAAATCGCCGACGCGGTTGACCACGAAGGCCTTGATCGCCGCCGCGTTCGCTGACGGCTTCTGGTACCAGAAGCCGATCAAGAGGTAGCTGGCGAGACCGACGCCTTCCCACCCGAAGAACAGCTGCACGAGGTTGTCGGCGGTCACCAGCATCAGCATGGCGAAGGTGAACAGCGAGAGATAACCGAAGAAACGTGGCCGGTACGGGTCTTGGTCCATGTAGCCGATGGAATAGAGGTGCACCAGCGAGGATACGGTGGTCACCACCACCAGCATCACGGCGGTGAGCGTGTCGACCCGCAGCGTCCAGTAGACCTGGAGGTCGCCGGAGAAGATCCAGGGCAGAAGCTGGATCCGCGCGTCATGATGCATGAAGCCGACGTCGACCAGCGTCATCCAGGACAGCGCCGCCGACACGAACAGCAGTGCGGTGGTGATCAGCTCGGCCCCGCGCGAGCCCGCCGCCGGCGGCTCGGAGACGTGGTGGTCGTCGTGCCCGTCGCCGGGCTCGTGATGGGTCTCGTGGATGACGGACGCATCCTCGTTGATCGTATCGGACGCATGCGCCTGCGCGCCATGACCGTGGTTGTCGTGATGCTCGACGGTGTCGCCTGAGGGGTTACGGGCATGCGCGCCGAACAGCGCGATCAAGCCAGCCAGAATGGCGCCCAGCAGAGGCAGAAAGACAATTGCCTGGACCATAGCCGGGTTAACCCTTCATCAGATTGACGTCCTCAACCGCGATCGAGCCGCGGTTGCGGAAATAGACCACCAGGATGGCGAGACCGATCGCAGCTTCCGCAGCTGCGACCGTCAGCACCAGAAGTGCGAAGACCTGGCCGACGATGTCGCCGAGGAAGGTCGAGAACGCCACGAGGTTGATGTTGACCGAGAGAAGGATCAGCTCGATCGACATCAGGATGACGATGATGTTCTTGCGATTCAGGAAGATGCCGAGAATCCCGAGCGTGAACAGGATTGCGCCGACCGCCAGATAGTGCCCGAGCCCGACCGTCATTTCACCCACTCCGCCGCGTCGGCATCCGAGAGCCCCTGCCCCGGCGCCACCTTGCGCATCGCCATCGCCATCTCGGGCGTGCGCGCGTTCTGAACGTTGATGTCCTGCCGCTTCACGCTCGCTTTGTGGCGCAGCGTCAGCACGATGGCACCGATCATCGCGACCAGCAGCACCATGCCTGCGAGCTGGAAGTAGTGGATGTACTTCGTGTAGAGCACGAGCCCGAGCGCCTCGGTGTTGGAGACATTGGTCGGGATCGCCGCCGTGATCGTCTTGCTGACACCGGGGTTGATGACCCAGAAGCCGACGGTCAGCAGCAGCTCGAACAGGAAGATGCCGCCGATCACGAGGCCGATCGGCAAATACTCGATGAAACCCTCGCGCAGCTCAAGGAAATCGACGTCGAGCATCATGATCACGAACAGGAACAGCACCGCGACCGCGCCGACGTAGACGACGATCAGGATCATCGCCAGGAATTCGGCGCCCATCAGCACGAACAGGCCGGAGGCGTTGACGAAGGCCAGGATCAGGTACAGCACGGAGTGCACGGGATTGCGCGAGACAATCACCATCACCGCCGAGGCGACGCAGACGCCGGCAAACAGATAGAAGAACAGCGCGGGAAGGATCATGCTCTCATCTCACCGGTACGGCGCGTCGAGCTCGATCGCTTTTGCGATCTCGCGTTCCCAGCGGTCGCCGTTGGCGAGCAGCTTGGCCTTGTCATAGTAAAGCTCCTCGCGGGTCTCGGTCGCGAACTCGAAGTTCGGACCTTCGACGATGGCGTCGACCGGGCATGCCTCCTGGCAGAGGCCGCAATAGATGCACTTCACCATGTCGATGTCATAGCGAACGGTGCGGCGGGTGCCGTCGTTGCGGCGCGGGCCGGCCTCGATGGTGATGGCCTGCGCAGGACAGATCGCCTCGCACAGCTTGCAGGCGATGCAGCGTTCTTCGCCGTTCGGATAGCGGCGCAGCGCATGCTCGCCGCGGAAGCGCGGCGAGATCGGCCCCTTTTCGAACGGATAGTTCAGTGTCGGCTTCGGCTGGAAGAAATAGCGCATGGCGAGGAAGAACGCCGAGACGAATTCCGACAGAAGAAGCGAGCGTGCGGTGGCGTTGACGTTGATACCCATGACGGCCCTCACTTCGGCGCGATGCCGGCGAAATGCAGCACGCCGGCCACCACGACCACCATCGCCAGCGACAGCGGCAGGAATACTTTCCAGCCGAGACGCATCAATTGGTCGTAGCGGTAGCGCGGCACGATCGCCTTTGCCATCGCGAACAGGAAGAACATGAAGAACACTTTGAGCGAGAACCAGATGATCCCCGGCACCCAGTTGAAGGGCGGCAGATCGACCGGCGGCAGCCAGCCTCCGAGGAACAGGATCGTGGCCAGCGCGCACATCGTGACGATCGCGACATACTCGCCGAGCATGAACAGCAGATACGGCGTCGAGCCGTACTCGACCATAAAGCCGGCGACCAGCTCGGACTCGGCTTCGACGAGATCGAACGGAGGCCGATTGGTCTCCGCCAGCGCCGAGACGTAGAACACCACGAACATCGGGAACAGCGGCCAGACGTACCAGTTCAGGATGGTGAGCTGCGGCAGCCCGATCAGGCTGGCAAGGCCGCGCGCATGCTGGGCCTCGACGACCGCCGACAGGTTCAGCGTGCCGGCGCAGAGCAGCACCGTGATGATGACGAAGCCGATCGAGACCTCATAGGACACCATCTGCGCTGCCGAGCGCAGCGCGGCCAGGAAAGGATATTTCGAGTTCGACGACCAGCCGGCCATGATGATGCCGTAGATCGACAGCGACGAGATCGCAAAGATGAAGAGGATGCCGACATTGATGTCGGAGATCACCCAGCCGAGATTGGTCGGGATCACCGCCCAGGCCGCGAGCGCGAGCACGCAGGACACCAGGGGCGCCAGCAGGAATACGCCCTTGTTGGCGCCGGACGGGATAATCGGCTCCTTCAGTACAAACTTCAGCAGGTCTGCGAAGGACTGGAACAGGCCCCAGGGGCCGACCACGTTCGGGCCGCGCCGGATCTGCACCGCCGCCCAGATCTTGCGGTCGGCGAGCAGGATGTAGGCGATCGCGACCAGCAGCACGACCAGCACCAGGACGCTCTGCGCGATCATTATGATCAGTGGCCAGAGGAAACCGGTCCAGAATGCGCTTTCGAAGAATTCCATCAGCTCACTCCGCTGCGGTCAGCATCTGCCCGGAGGCAAGCCGCGAGCATTCCGCCATCACGGCGGACGCACGCGCGATTGGGTTGGTCAAATAGAAGTCCTCGACGAGCGGCTTGAACGGCGCCTTCTCCGTCGTGCCGCCCTTCCCCGCCAGCGTCTTGATCTGGTCGGCGGAGCCGGCCTCGATCTGGTCGAGACGGATCAAATGCGGCACCGCCTTGAAGATCGCCTGGCGCAACGCGGACAGCGAGTCGTAGCCGAGCTTCTTGCCGAGCGCCTCCGACAGCGCGCGGACGATTGCCCAATCCTCGCGGGCCTCGCCCGGCGGGAACGCGGCGCGGCCGGTCATCTGCACGCGACCTTCAGTGTTGACGTAGATCGCTGACTTCTCGGTGTAGGCGGCCGCTGGCAGGATCACGTCGGCGCGATGCGCGCCACGGTCGCCATGGGTGCCGATATAGACGACGAAGGTGCCGTCCGGCGCCTTGATCTCGTCGGCGCCGAGCAGGAACAGCAAATCCAGCGTACCGAACGTCGTCATCTGCGCCGCATTCAGCCCGCCGGGACCCGCGACGAAGCCGATATCGAGCGCGCCGACACGCGAGGCGCTCTCGTGCAGCACGCCAAAGCCGTTCCAGCCGTCCTTGACCGCGCCGACATCGAGCGCAAGCTTGGCGGCGCTGGCGAGAATGGCGGCACCGTCATGACGCGAGGCCGCGCCCGCGCCGACCAAAATGATCGGATGCTTGGCGGCCTTCAGCACGTCCATGAAGGAGTGCTTGCCGGCCGCAAGCTCGCCGAGGGTGTCGGTGCCCGCGCCGAGGTGATCGTAGTCATAGGTCAGGTCGGCCTTGGCGCCGATCACGCCGATCTTGAAGCCACCGGCGCGCCAGCGCTTGCGGATGCGGGCGTTGAACACGGCCGCCTCCTTGCGCGGATTGGCGCCGATGATCAGCAGCGCGTCGGCCTGCTCGACGCCCACCAGGGTCGGATTGAAGATGTAGGAGCCGCGGCCAAGCGCGGGATCGAAGGCATCGCCGCCCTGCACGGCCAGATTGGCCGAGCCGTATTTGCCGAGCAGGTCCTTGAGCGCGAACATCTCTTCGACGCCGGCGAGATCGCCCGCGATCGCGCCGATCCGCTTGCCGTCGGTGCGCGCCGCCTTGGCGGCGATCGCGGCAAAGGCCTCCGGCCAGCTCGCCGCGCGCAGCTTGCCGGCTTCGCGTATATAGGGACGGTCGAGACGCTGGGTGCGCAGGCCGTCGACGACGTGACGGGTCTTGTCGGAGATCCACTCCTCGTTCACGGCCTCGTTGATGCGCGGGAGGATGCGCATCACCTCGCGGCCGCGGGTGTCGACCCGGATCGCCGAGCCAATGCCGTCCATCACGTCGATCGACTGGGTCTTGCCGAGTTCCCACGGGCGGGCGGCGAAGGCGTAAGGCTTCGACGTCAGCGCACCGACCGGGCAGATGTCGACCAGGTTGCCCTGGAGTTCCGAGCTCAGCGCGTGCTCGAGATAGGTCGTGATCTCCATGTCCTCGCCGCGGCCGGTCGCGCCCATCTCGGGGGCGCCGGCGACTTCCGCCGAGAAGCGGACGCAGCGCGTGCACTGGATGCAGCGGTTCATCGAGGTCTTGACCAGTGCGCCGAGATATTTGTCCTCGACCGCGCGCTTGTTCTCGGCGAAACGGCTGGTATCGACACCATAGCCCATCGCCTGGTCCTGGAGATCGCACTCGCCGCCCTGGTCGCAGATCGGGCAGTCCAGCGGATGGTTGATCAGCAGGAATTCCATCACGCCTTCGCGCGCCTTCTTCACCATCGGCGAACGCGTCGAGATTTCCGGCGGCTCGCCCTTGGGACCCGGACGGCAATCGCGCACGCCCCAGGCGCAGCTTGCGACCGGCTTCGGGCCGCCCTTCACTTCGACGAGGCACATCCGGCAGTTGCCGGCGATCGACAACCGCTCGTGATAGCAGAAGCGCGGAATCTCGGCGCCGGCGGCCTCGCACGCCTGGAGCAGCGTGTACTCCGGCGGGACATCGATCTCTTTGCCGTCGATGATGAGCTTGGTCATTCTTCCTACTCCGCCGCGACCATGTTCACGGGATCGCGGACGCCGGCATCGTCGATGTCGGCCTGGTGCGAATACTGGTCGATGCGCGCTTCGATCTCATGACGGAAATGCGCGATCAGGCCCTGGATCGGCCAGGCGGCTGCGTCGCCGAGCGCGCAGATGGTGTGGCCTTCGACCTGCTTGGTGACTTCCAGCAGCATGTCGATCTCGCGCTTGTGGGCGCGGCCTTCGGCCATGCGAGAAAGCACGCGCCACATCCAGCCGGTGCCCTCGCGGCACGGCGTGCACTGGCCGCAGCTCTCGTGCTTGTAGAAATAGGAGATGCGGGCAATCGCACGGATCAAATCGGTCGACTTGTCCATCACGATCACGGCCGCGGTGCCGAGGCCCGAGCGCAGCTTGCTCAGACTGTCGAAATCCATCGGCGTGTCGATGATCTGCTCGGCCGGCACCATGCGCACCGAGGAACCGCCGGGGATCACGGCCTTGAGGTTGTCCCAGCCGCCGCGGATGCCGCCGCAATGCTTCTCGATCAGCTCACGGAACGGAATGCCCATGGCCTCTTCGACGTTGCAGGGCCGCTCGACATGGCCAGAGATGCAGAACAGTTTTGTGCCGACATTGTTCGGACGGCCGATGCCGGCAAACCACGCCGCGCCGCGGCGCAGGATGTCCGGCGCAACCGCAATGGACTCGACATTGTTGACGGTGGTCGGACAGCCGAACAGGCCGACATTGGCCGGGAACGGCGGCTTCAGCCGCGGCTGGCCCTTCTTGCCCTCGAGGCTTTCGAGCAGCGCGGTTTCCTCGCCGCAGATATAGGCGCCGGCACCGTGGGCGACATAGATGTCGAACGGCCAGCCATTGACGTTGTCCTTGCCGACCAGCTTGGCCTCATAGGCCTGGTCGATCGCGGCCTGGAGATGCTCGCGCTCGCGAATGAACTCGCCGCGGACATAGATGTAGCAGGCATGCGCGTTCATCGCGCAGCTCGCGATCAGGCAGCCCTCGATTAGTAGATGAGGATCGTGCCGCATGATCTCGCGGTCCTTGCAGGTGCCGGGCTCGGACTCGTCGGCATTGACGACGAGATAGCTCGGCCGGCCGTCGGTCGATTCCTTCGGCATAAACGACCATTTCAGGCCGGTCGGAAAACCGGCGCCGCCGCGGCCACGCAGGCCCGACGCCTTCATCTCGTTGATGATCCAGTCGCGGCCCTTGTCGATGATGGCCTTGGTGCCATCCCAGGCGCCGCGGCGCCGCGCGCCCTCGAGCCCCCAATCATGGAGGCCGTAGAGGTTCTTGAAGATGCGGTCCTTGTCCTCGAGCATTTCAGTGCTTTCCGATCAACGGTTGGCTTGCTTGTAGGCAAGCCCGGCGGCGCAGACGGCGAAGGTCAGCGCCCAGAGCAGACTGGATTCCAGCGACGCGTTCATCGTGAAACGCTGGAGCAGGAAAATGAACGCGGCCGCGACGGCGGCATGCAAGGCGATGAAGCCCCATTTCTTCATGACGTCGCCACTCCCCGCTCCGGGTCTCGCGAGATCACCCATCAGGTGGTCTCCTTCAACGTGGTCGGCCCGCCGATCGGCGCCGAGAACTGGCGGCCGTTCTGCGGACCAGGCTTGGGCGGATTGCCCGAAGCAAAGCCGTCGAGCACTTTGCCAAAGCTCTCCTTGGTCAGGTCCTCATAGGTGTCCTTGCCGATCAAGACCATCGGCGCGTTCACGCAGGCCCCAAGGCACTCCACCTCTTCCCAACTGAAATTGCCGTCCTTGGAGAGATGGAAGGCATCGTGATGGATCCGGCTCTCGCAGACGTGGATCAGATCCTCGGCCCCGCGCAGCCGGCACGGCGTGGTGCCGCAGACCTGGACGTGGGCCTTCTTGCCGACGGGGGCGAGCTGGAACATCGTGTAGAAGGTCGCGACCTCGAGCACGCGGATATAGGGCATGTCGAGCATGTCGGCGACGACGCGGATCGCGGCTTCCGAGACCCAGCCGTCGTGCTGTTCCTGCGCGCGCCAGAGGATCGCGATCACGGCCGAAGCCTGGCGTCCGGCCGGATATTTCGCGATCTGCTGCTTGGCGAACGCGAGGTTCTCCTCCGTGAACGCAAAGCTCGCGGGCTGGACTTCCTTCGGTGCTAATCGGCGGACGGACATCTGTTCAATCTCTCACTGCATGCGGCGCGCAGTTTTCGCATTCAGGGCATCGATCCTGCTCTGCCAGAATGCGCTTGCGGTGCCGAAAACGTTGTAGCCGACGTGGGTCGAGACCTTGATGCGATCGAGGATCGACAGCTCGGTCACGGTCTCCATCCGCTTGCTGCGCGGATCGAACACGATCAGCTTCAGCGGAGTCTGTTCGAGGATGAAGCGCGACACCGCGTGGGTCGGATCGCTGCCGTGCTCCTCGCACATGATGACGCTGTCGGCCTCAAGCAGCCGGGCGCCGCCCTTGATCGCCTCGATCTCGACGCCCTCGACGTCGAGCTTGATCAGATATTTGCCGCTGGGAGCGACCTTGCCGTCGTCGATGAGATTATCGAGCGCAATGACCGGCACTTCCTCGCCGCCGGCCGAATTATCGCCGGCGATGCTGAAGGCCTCGTGCTTGGTGCCGGACAGCCGCGCGGTGCCGCGGGCCGCGCCGATTGCGCATTTCATAGTCTCGAAACGGTTGGCGTTGACGCGCGCGTTGTTGGCAAGCTTCGGATAGTTCTGCCCCGACGGCTCGATCGCGATCGCCTTGTGGGCGCCGAACGGCTTGCCCGAGACCAGCACCGACCAGTAGCCGTAATTGGCGCCGCAATCGAGCAGCGTGTAGTCGACGTCGATGGAGTCCACGAACAACAGCTCGAGCTCGTCCTCGTAATTGTAGGAGCGGTTGAGCAGCTTGCTCCAATAGCCGTCGCCATAGGGAAATTCGAACACGGCGTCGGGGTTGAGCTTGATCGCGATGTTGCGCTCGGGCAGCGTTTTCCGCAGCAGGTTGGCGCAGGCGATGTAGCCCATATGCGAGAAGTGCGACGAGATCTTCGATCCCGTCATGAGCGCCAAGGCAGCCGTCCGCTCCCACAGGTTGGCCCCTTCAAGGGCCCCCGAGGCACGGTCAAACTGGATCGGCGCCTGCGCCATCACCGATCGACCTCACCGAACACGATGTCGAGCGAGCCGAGGATCGCCGAGACGTCGGCGAGCAGATGGCCGCGGCAGATGTGATCCATCGCCTGGAGATGCGCAAAGCCGGGCGCGCGGATCTTGCACTTGTAGGGCTTGTTGGAGCCGTCGGAGACGAGATAGACGCCGAATTCGCCCTTCGGCGCCTCGACCGCGGCATAGACCTCGCCGGCCGGGACGCGGACGCCTTCGGTGTAGAGCTTGAAGTGATGGATCAGCGCTTCCATCGAGCGCTTCATCTCGCCGCGGCGCGGCGGCGCGATCTTGTTGTCCTCGACGACGACAGGCCCCTGCCCGTCCGGCGCCTTCAGCTTCTGGAGGCACTGCTTCATGATGCGCACGGACTGGCGCATCTCTTCCATGCGGATCAGATAGCGGTCGTAGCAGTCGCCGTTCTTGCCGATCGGAATGTCGAAATCCATCTCGGCGTAGCATTCATAAGGCTGCGACTTGCGCAGGTCCCAGGCTGCGCCCGAGCCGCGCACCATAACGCCCGAAAAACCCCACTCCCAGGCTTCCTTCAGCGGCACCACGCCGATGTCGACGTTGCGCTGCTTGAAGATGCGGTTGCCGGTGAGCAGCCGGTCGAGATCGTCGACCACTTTCAGGAACGGATCGCACCAGGCCTCGATATCGTCGACCAGCTTCTGCGGCAGATCCTGATGCACGCCGCCGACGCGGAAGAAGGCTGCGTGCATGCGGCTGCCCGAGGCGCGCTCATAGAACACCATCAGCTTCTCGCGCTCTTCGAAGCCCCACAGCGGCGGGGTGAGCGCACCGACGTCCATCGCTTGCGTGGTGACGTTGAGCAGATGCGAGAGGATGCGGCCGATTTCGCAATAGAGCACGCGGATCAGCTGCGCACGGCGCGGCACCTCGATACCGAGCAGCTTTTCGGCGGCGAGGCAGAAGGCGTGCTCCTGGTTCATCGGCGCGACGTAGTCGAGCCGGTCGAAATACGGGATCGCCTGGAGGTAGGTCTTCTGCTCGATCAGCTTCTCGGTGCCGCGGTGCAGGAGACCGATATGCGGATCGACGCGCTCCACCACTTCTCCGTCCAGCTCGAGCACCAGGCGCAGCACGCCGTGCGCCGCCGGATGCTGCGGGCCGAAATTGATGGTGAAATTGCGGAGTTCTTGCGGTTGCTGGTTCATGGTCAGCTCTTCGGCCCCGCTTTTTCATCGCCTGGAAGGACCGGATAGTCGCCCCCCTCCCACGGCGACAGGAAATCGAACTTGCGGAACTCCTGGTTGAGCCGCACCGGCTCGTAAACCACCCGCTTCTCCTGGTCGTCGTAGCGGACCTCGACGAAGCCGGTGAGCGGAAAGTCCTTGCGCAGCGGATGGCCTTCGAAACCGTAGTCGGTCAAGAGGCGGCGCATGTCGGGATGGCCGACGAAGATCACGCCATAGAGGTCGTAGGCCTCGCGTTCGAACCAGTCGGCGCCGGGAAACACCTCGATCAGCGACGGCACCTGCGTGGCCTCGTCGGCCTGGGCCCTCAGCCGAATCCGCGTGTTCAGCGCCGGTGACAGGAAGTGATAGACCACGTCGAAACGCTTCTCGCGGTCGGGATAGTCCACCGCCGTGATGTCGGTGAAGTTGATGAAGCGGCAATTCGGATCGTCGCGGAGGTGCTTGACCACCTCGACGATCTTGCTGACTTCGACATCAACCGTGAGTTGGTTGAAGGCGACCGAGTGACCGGTGGCGGCGCCCGGCAGCGCGCTAACGATCGTTTGCCCAAGGGCGTCGAGCTTGCCATCGTCCATGACGTAAAACCTTAGCGTTCGATGGTGCCGGTGCGCCGGATCTTCTTCTGAAGCAGCAGCACGCCGTAGAGCAGCGCTTCCGCGGTGGGCGGACAGCCCGGCACGTAGATGTCGATCGGCACGATACGGTCGCAGCCGCGCACGACCGAGTAGGAATAGTGATAGTAGCCGCCGCCATTGGCGCAGGAGCCCATCGAGATGACGTAGCGCGGCTCGGGCATCTGGTCGTAGACCTTGCGCAGCGCCGGGGCCATCTTGTTGGTCAAGGTGCCGGCAACGATCATCACGTCGGACTGACGCGGCGAGGCGCGCGGGGCGAAGCCGAAGCGCTCGATGTCGTAGCGCGGCATCGACACCTGCATCATCTCGACCGCGCAGCAGGCAAGACCGAACGTCATCCACATCAGCGAGCCGGTGCGCGCCCAGGTGATGAGGTCGTCGGTCGCAGCCACGAAGAAGCCCTTGTCGGACAGCTCGTGATTGACCTCGAGGAAGAACGGATCGTTGGCCCCGACCGGCTTGCCGGTCGAGGGATCCAGGATGCCCTTGGCGGCCGGTGCGAGGACCGGACCGGCGGATGGTGCAAGGTTCAATCCCATTCGAGCGCGCCTTTCTTCCATTCATAAGCGAACCCGACCGTCAGCACGGCGAGGAACACGACCATGGACCAGAAGCCGGTCGCGCCAAGCTTGCCGAACGCCACTGCCCAGGGAAACAGGAACGCCACCTCGAGGTCGAAGATGATGAAGAGGATGGCGACCAGATAGAAGCGGACGTCGAACTTCATCCGGGCGTCGTCGAAGGCGTTGAAACCGCACTCATACGCCGACAGTTTTTCCGGGTCCGGCTGCTGGAACGCGACGACGAAGGGCGCGATCAGCAGCACCAGGCCGATGATAGCAGCTACCCCTATAAAGACGACGAGTGGAAGGTAGTTCTGTAGAATGCCGCTCATTGACGAGCCCTTTTTCCCGCAGCTTCGGGACAGCCACGGATTCGTCCGATTTGGAATTATTCTGAGCCTTAGCGCAGTGCACCAATGGGCGCAAGACACGCTCTTTTTAGGCCCTTTACCGCCCCCAGAACGGTAGAAATCCCGGAATCACCCCGCGCTGGTATGGAGCAGATCGGCAAAGCCAGCAAGGGTAGCCGCAGTTTTGCAAGGTGGCAGTCCTGAGCTTGCGGCGCACAGGTCCCGGCAACTACTTGCCGTGGAGCGTCTGCCCAAATTGCGAGGTCTTGCTGCGGCGGCGCACCCAAATCCAGGCGATGAGCAGCACGGGGGCTCCCACCGTCACCCAGGCTACATATTGGCCAATCGCGCCCCAAAGCAATGCCGCCAGCAGCCCCGTGATGGTCGCACCCGCGAACAGCATAGGTGCCGCAAATACACGTACCCACAGGCGCGAGCGACCCCGGGAGCCATGCATCACGACGGAACCGAGGCCCTTCTGGCGAACGCGTCGGTCCGAGCCGGTGCCCGTTTCCGCCGCCGGGCCAACCAGAGATAGGGGCCGCTGCCGATCACGACAATCGTGAGCATATCGAGCGCCGCCCAGATTAGCTTCAGCGGCATGCCGCCATAGTCGCCGAAATGCAGCGGCTGGGAGATCAGCAGCGCCTGGAGATAGAGCGGCAGCGCCCGGCTGTCGGCGACCTCCCCTGTTTCGCCGTCGAGCAGCACCGGCTTCAGCAGCCGCGACGTCAGCGCCGTGTCGCCGCGCATGAACGCGGCGAAGTGGTGCGAGGAGGTGAACGGCGTGCCCGGAAACGCGATGAAGGCGATCTCCATGCCGGGCGCCGCCGTTTTGGCGCGCGCAACGACGCCGTCGAGCGAGGCGAGATGCGAGGGCGGCGGCCTGCCGGCATAGGGCGCGACCATGCTGGCGAGCTCGTTCGCTTTCCACTGGTTCAGCATCAACTCGGCCCAGGTGTTGACGACACCGGTCAGCCCGACCACCAGAGCCCAGGCCACCGTCACCACGCCGATCAGATTGTGCCAGTCGAGCCAGACAACGCGGCGCGAGGCGCGGTCGCGAATGGTGGCAAAGCGCAGCCGGCGGGTGAACGGCCAGTACAGCACGACGCCGGAGACGATGGCGACGGCAAACAGCAGGCCCATCCCACCAAGAAACAGCTTTCCGGCCTGGCCCGCGAACATGTCGGTGTGCAGCTTGAGCACGATCAGCATCGGCCCGACACCGACCGGTCCGAGCAGCTTGGCCGAGTGCGCATCGAAGGCGCGCACGGTGGTGTTGTCCGGCAGCCCGTCGACGGCACTGTTGGTGAAGGCCGTCACGATCCCGGGCTCGTCCTTGTCCCAGGAGATATATTGCAGCACCCGGCCAGGATCGGCGGCGAGCGCGGCGTCGGCGACTTGCTGGGTCGTCGCACGCGCCGCGCTCGCATGAGCTTCGGGCTGGGGGGCATAGCCCAGGAGCTCATCGATCTCGTGATGGAAGACCAGCGGCAGGCCGGTCAGGCAGAGCAGCAACAGGAACACGGTCGAGATCAGGCTGGTCCAGGTGTGGACCACGGACCAGAGTCTGACCGTTCGCGCTTTCACGATGGCGCTCCCTCGGTTGTCCTCACCATTTGTAGGAGACGCTGGCGGTGACGCGCCGGCGGTCGCCGTAGAAGCAGGACGTGGCCGAGGCGCAACTCGCGACATAGATCTTGTCGGTCACGTTGATCACGTTGAGCGCGGTGCGCCAGTTCTGCCATTCGTAGTGGACCGCAAGATCGCCGAGCACCACCGAGGGAACCTCGAGCGTGTTGGCGGTGTCGGCCCAAGAGGAGCCGACATAACGCACGCCACCGCCGAAACCAAACCCTTCCAGCGGTCCGTCCTTGAAGGTGTAGTCGGCCCAGCCCGAAACCAGGAGCTCAGGCGTGTTGGTCGGCGTCTTGCCAACCAGCGCCGGATCGAGATCCCTGCTGTTGAAGAGATGATAGGCCGTGAAGGAGCCGATCAGCTTCAGCTCCTTTGTGGCATTGGCCACCGCTTCGAGCTCGATGCCGCGCGAGGTCACCTCGCCCGTCTGGTTTTGCAATACCGGGACACTGCCGGGCAATGTCGTCGCGACATTTTGACGGACCAGATCGAAGGCCGAGACTGTGAAATAGCCGTCGGCTCCCTTTGGCGCGACCTTCACGCCGATCTCGGCCTGCTTGCCGGTCTCCGGCAGAAACAACTGGTTCTGGGCATTGAGGCCGATAACCGGATTGTAGCTGGTCGCGTAGGACACGTAGGGCGCGATGCCGTTGTCGAAATTATAGATCAGCCCAGCACGGCCGCTGAACCGACTGTCGTCGCGACTGGCGACCACGGCCCGCGTATCACGGGCATCCTGCGTCGTCTCGACCCAATCATTTCGGCCGCTCAGCACCAGCGTGAAGTTGCCGAGCTTCATCTGATCCTGAAGATAAGTGCCGACCTGCTTCTGCGTGATGAGGAAGTTGCGGAAAGGCGCGCTCGGTAACGGAACCTCGGCTCCCCCATAGGCGGGATTGAAGACGTTGATCGCGGGCACGCCGAACCCGAAAGCTTGGTAGTCGTCAATCTGGTACCCCCTCAGGTCGACCCCGAACAGCGTCGTGTGTCTGACCGGGCCGGTGTTGAAGCAATACTCGAGCTGGTTGTCGAGATTGGCGTGGTTGGCGGTGTTCTTCGCATACCAATTGTACCGGTTGAGGGTAGCCGTGTTGACGTCGGCCCAATCGTTGCCGACATAGCCGCGGTAGGTAATGTCGACATGCGCAAACCGCGCGTTCTGGCGGAATGTCAGGTCGTCGGTGAGATTGCGCTCGAATTGGTAGCCGAGCATCTCCTGCTCGCGCGTGAACTTGTCGACACCGGGATCGCCCGCAAAAAAGCTGGTCGGGATCTTGCCGAATGGTTCGTTGGTCACCGTGCCCCTGTAAGGCAGGAAGTTGATGCCTCGGGTGTCCTGCTTCGAGGCCGACGCCAAGACCGTGAACGTCGTGTCGGCATCCGGTTTCCAGGTCACCGACGGCGCGATGAAGTGGTTGTTGTCGGGTGTGAAGTTGACCTGCGTGCCGCCGTTCTGCACCTGTCCGACCACGCGGGCGAACAGCTTGCCGTTCTCAGGGCTCGTCGCGACCGGTCCGCCGAAATCGAAGCTGATATAGGCATTGCCGAAATTGTTGACGCCGGTCTCGACGTAACGGATCAGTTCGGCCGGGGGCAGCTTGCTGATGACGTTGACGATGCCGCTCGGGCTCGATCCGCCATAGAGCACGGCCGAGGGACCGCGCAGCACCTCGACCCGCTCCATATTCGGGGTCTGGAGCTTCCAGCTCGCATAGGACGTGTAGAACAGTTGCATCCCATCGAGAAACAGTCCGATGTCCTCGGATTTGAAGCCGCGGATCAGCCACCAGTCGTTGCGGGTGTCGGTGCCAAACGTTCCGGCACGCACGCCGGCAGTGTAGCGCAGGACCTCGTCGAGCTTGTTCGGCTTCTGGTCGCGGATCTGCTCGGCGCCGATCACCGAGACCGACTGCGGCGTCTGCATGATCGGCGTGTTGGTCTTGGTGCCGGACGAGCTGCGGCCTGCGACGTAGCCGTGCACCGGGCCGCGCGGCGTCTCGACGAAGCCGACGTTGCGCTGCGGTTGCGGCTTCTGGCTGTTGGCACTCTGCGGCGACCGCTGGGCGCGGCGCGGCGTGCTCGTGGCTGCGCGGCGGCGTTGTTCCGGCGCGGCGACGGTCACCGGCGGCAGATTCGTCGCGCCGGATTGCGGCGAAGATTGTGCGAACAACGCTTGCGGCGTCAATACCCAAGCGGATGCGGTCGCCAATACGGCCGACCGCAGCATTCCAAGACTGTTCAACGCGCCACCCCGAAAACTGCGTATTTGTTGCGTCACGCCGTCAGTCCCATGACGGAATGCGCCGCGTCGACGCTTACGTGAGGGAACGCGATTTCGCTAATTGAAAGCTTCTTAGAAGGAGTCTTAGAAGCGCTCAAAGATTTCCAAATATTGCCGTGAAATCAGCGTGAAACTTTTTCGGCTTCGAGCATTTCGGCCGCGATCGTCGTGAGCTGATCGAGCTGTCGCAGCAGCGTTTGGAACTCTGCTTCGCTCAGATGTTCCAACAGACGCCGATTGCGCTCCTGCGCGCCGGCGACGATCGCATCATGCGCGGCAAGGCCCGCTGGAGTCAACGAGACCAGCACCTCGCGGCTGTCTTTCGGGTTCGCCGATTTCGCGATCAGCTTGCGCGACACAAGTTCCGCCAGCGCGCGACTGATCTGACCCTTGTCCTGGCCGACCGCTTCGGCGAGACGCGCCACGCTCATCGGCGGCCGCCGGCCGAGCGAGGCGACCAGGCCGAACTCGACCGAGGACAATCCGGCGAGACGCTTGTAGCGCAGGACGGCGCCGCGCTTGAGCAAATTGGCGAGCACCATTAGCCGTGACGACAGCATCGTGGTGATCGGCGCCGGCGGATCGTTCTCGTCTGTCCCGGGCGACGATCCGCCCCTGCTCGGTGTCTGGCTCATGGTCCACCTCTGCCAAGAAAGCCGTGGCGTGCCAAGCCTGAGCGGAGGGCAGGGCAATCGCATATGGGCGCACGATGCGACATCGGCAGTGGGCTCCCTCTCCCGCTTGCGGTCGCTTGCGGGGGAGGGTTGGGGTGGGGGTGTCTCCGCGTCGGGATTGTTGGGATTGGGGGAGGAAATCCCGCCGTGGCGAGAGCCTTCACCCGCCGCGCTCTGCGAGCGCGTCGGCCTCTCCCGCAAGCGGGAGAGGCGGAGCAAGCCCGCGGACAATCCGCGTGAAATCCATATGCGATTGCCCTAGAGCGGAAGATCCCAACGACGCGCTGAAGGGCAGTTTTGGGGCAGATGCAGTGCGTTATTCCCTGCTCTCGGCGGCCGTCACGACCACGCTCGGCGCCCTGCTGTTCGTCTGGGCCGCCCGGTCGATCCGCACCGATATCGGCCGGGCCGCCGCCTGAGCCGGCTAGGCGAAACCGGCTAGATGAAACCATTTTGCGGAACCCGCGAAGCCATCCGGAAACAGACGGTCCTTAAGACAAGAGCCAACAGGCGACGGCAAAGCCCGTCGGGAGGCTCAGATGAACCACTCAATTCATTCTGCTGATCGTGGGACCCACATGAAGATCGTGGTGGTGGCGCTTGTGGCCGGCATCGCAGTGGCCGGCTTCGGAATCGCAGCCCGCACCAACGCCGATTACAGCCAGACCGCCCAGTCGACCCATGTGATCAAGGCCGGTAAGCCGGTGGTGGTCACCAGCGTGGGGACGTCGGAGATCCGCTAACGGCCCCATTCCGGGAAGTCCGATGGCCGCCTCCGGGCGGCCTTTTCGTTTTCCCGAGCAATACTTAGCCGAGGCGCGCAGGCGAAGCGCAACGTCCTTGACTTCACCAAGCCCCGCCTTTAAGTCCCCCCTCGTTCCGCGCGCTTTCAGCGAACCACGCGGGAGTAGCTCAGTTGGTTAGAGCGCCGGCCTGTCACGCCGGAGGTCGCGGGTTCGAGCCCCGTCTCTCGCGCCATTTTGGCAATCCCTTCATAGCCTTAGCACGAACTTCTCGACGCCTTTCGCATCCGTTTGGCCGTTGACAGCGTCTGGCCGCATCCGGGGCGTAGTCAGCCTCCGGCCGAATCGTCTACGCCTGCCGGGGTTTTTGCAGGTTTCCCTCACGTTGTTCGACTTTCCGGGATTCCCTGCCGTTGGATCATCGAGGAAGGCCAGACAGCATGGCGAAGAAGGCAGCCGCTCCCGTCACCATCACCCTCAGGCACCTCGCCGCGGATATTGCGGAAAGCCAGGACCTGTCGAAGAAGCACGCCGAGGCCGTGCTGACCGATATGGTCGACCTGATTGCAAAACACTTGAAGAAGGGCGACCGCGTCCGCATCGTCGGCCTCGGCATCCTCCAGGTCCGCAAGCGCGCCGCCCGCACCGGCCGCAATCCCGCCACCGGCGAGCCGATCCACATCAAGGCCAGCAGGAAGGTCTCGTTCCGCCCGGTCAAGGAGCTCAAGGAGGCGATCTAGCCGCTTACGCTTCGTTAAGGCTGATCCAGGCGTCGTGCCCCGCATCAACGCAGCCCACGGAATGACGCTTTTCTGGTATACCGCGTGGCCTCCCTCAGGCCCGGCGGTTTGACCAGAAATGTCCTCCCTCACCTTTACGCACACCGTGACCGAGCGCTTCCTGCGCTACGTCACTATCGACACCCAGTCCGATCCGGAATCCCCGGCCTCGCCCTCGACCGAAAAGCAGAAAGATCTTGGCCGCGTGCTCGCCGCCGAACTGAAAGAGATGGGCGTCGCGGACGCCCATCTCGACGACTACGGCTACGTCTATGGAACAATCCCGGCCAATACCGACAAGAAGGTGCCGGTGATCTGCTTCTGCTCGCACATGGACACCTCGCCCGATTGCTCCGGCAAGGACGTCAAGCCGCAAATGGTGAAGAACTATCGCGGCGGCGACATTACCTTGCCGGGCGATCCCAGCCAGGTGATCCGCTTCGCCGAGCACCACGCGCTGAAGAACCAGATCGGCAACGACATCATCACGACCGACGGCACCACGCTGCTAGGTGCCGACAACAAGGCCGGCGTCGCCGAAATCATGGATGCCGCGCATTTCTTCATCAACAATCCGCAAGTGAAGCACGGCACGATCAAGATCCTGTTCACGCCCGACGAAGAGATCGGCCGCGGCGTCGACAATGTCGATCTGAAGAAGCTCGGCGCGGATTTCGGCTACACCATGGACGGCGAGAGCGCCGGCTGCGTCGAGGACGAGACGTTCTCGGCCGACGGCGCCACCATTACCATCAACGGCGTCAGCGCCCATCCCGGCTATGCCAAGGGCAAGATGGAGCACGCCATCAAGATCGCAGCCGCGATCGTCGAGCGCCTGCCCAAGGAAGGCTGCTCGCCCGAGACAACGTCAGGCAAGCAGGGTTTTCTGCATCCGATCGGCATCGACGGCGCGCTGGAACAGGCGACGCTGTCCTTCATCGTGCGCGACTTCACCGAGGAAGGGTTGAAGGAGAAGGAGATCCTGCTCGAGGGCATCGTCAAGGATGTGATGAAGGATTATCCGCGCTCGACCTACAAGTTCGAGGTCAAGGAGCAGTACCGCAACATGAAGCAGGTGATCGACCGGCACCCGCACATCCTCGAATACGCCATCGAAGCGATCCGCCGTGCCGGCCTCCGCCCAATGCGCACCGCGATCCGCGGCGGCACTGATGGTTCGCGCCTGTCCTTCATGGGCCTGCCCTGCCCCAACATTTTTGCAGGCGAGCACGCATTTCACTCGCGCCTCGAATGGGTCAGCCGGCAGGACATGGAGAAGGCGGTGCAGACCATCGTGCATCTCGCGATGATCTGGGAGGAAAAGGCTTAGCGCTCGCGCGCATGCAAGACGCGAAGCGACATCAAGTTCCCCACACGTAACAATGTTGCGGGTCGACACTGTTGCGGCCGCCATGCTACCGCAGCCAGACCGGGAACCAGAGCGATACCGTGACCGCGATCCGCCGAGCCAATCGATCCAGCCACCTGCGCAACTGGCGCGGGCTGCTCGCTGTGCTGATCGCGGCGGTCTATTTGCTGACGGGCGTGCTGCACGGGCTGCACGACATCGACGTCACCACGCCCGCCGGCGGCTCGGAGATCGCCGCGGTGCTCGACAGCTCGGGCCACGCTGACGACAAGGCGCTCGGCGGCCATCATTGCCATGGCTGCTTCTCGGTGACGGTGGCGCAGCCGGCGCCGTCTGCCGCATCGAGCGAGCTTGTGTCCGCTTCAGTCCCGCAATGCGCGGCCCGGCTCGCGGGCATCGTCCCCGATACCGACTCCCCGCCTCCCAAACATATTGCCTGAACGGATTGGTCGGGCGCTCGCGCCCATTAGGTTCATCCTTCACAGGTCGGTTTTATGTTTTGCAGGGGAATGGCTGCGCGCCTGGCGTGCGCGGCGGCGTGTCTGATTGCCGGGCTGGCGCTTGCACCGTCGCACGCCCAGACTTTGACGATGCGGAGCGCGCTGTCGCGGGCGCTGGCCGCGAGCCCGCGCCTGACCGCGGCCGAGCGCGATGTCGGCGTTGCCACGGGGCAGCGCATCCAGGCGGGCGCACTGCTCAATCCGGAGCTGTCCTATGAACAGGACAACTCTCTCGGCTCCGGAATCTACCGCGGCACCAAATCGGCCGAGACCACGCTCCAGATCAGCCAGGCGTTCGAGCTGTTCGGCAAGCGCGAGGCGCGGATCGCCGCAGGCGAGGCCGGAATCGAGGTCGCGGCAATCCAGCGCAAGGCCGTCAGGCTCGAGCTGCTCTCGGAGACCGCGATCGCCTTCCTCAGCGTGCTCGGCGCGCAGCGCCGTATCCAGATCCTCGACGAGCAAATAGTCGCCATCGACCGCCTGACGCCGCTGCTGCGGCGCCGCGTCGAGGCCGGCGCCTCCTCGCCGGCCGAAACCGGCCGCGCCGAGGTGGCGTCCGCTCTGGTGAAAGCCGATCGCGAGCGCTTCAAGGCGACGCTTGCCAGTGCCCGGCGCGAGCTTGCGGTGCTGATGGGCGATCCGACACCGAAATTCGCCGAGGTCTCCGGCCGCCTCGACACCACGGGGCGACCGCCCGCATTCCAGTCCGTGGTCGCCGCCATCGATGCCAATCCGCAGCTGGCGCGCTGGACCGCCGTTTATGCCCAGCGCAATGCCGAGCTGCTGCTGGCGCGGCTCAAGCCTTATCCTGACGTCCGGATTGCCGCTGGCTGGCGCCACTTCAACGAGACCAATGACGATGCGGTGCGCCTCACCGTCTCGGTGCCGATTCCCGTGTTCGACCAGAACCAGGGCAACATCCTCTCGGCGCAGGAGAGCCTGGCCAAGACCAAGGCCGAGCGCGACGCCAACCGCAACACGCTGGTCGTGATCGCCGGCCGCGCCTACGACTCGATCCGGGGCTCGCTGCGCGAACTCGCCGTGCTGCGCGAGACCGCGATCCCGAAGGCACAGGAGGCGGCCGAGGCGATCTCGCAGGGCTACGGCCAGGGCCGCTTCACCCTGCTCGAAGTGCTGGACGCCCAGGCCAGCGTCGCGCAGGCGCGGTTGCGCGAGCAGGAGGCGCTGCAGAATTTCCACGCGGGCGTTGCCACCATCGAGGGCCTGGTCGGCAATCCGTTCTCGCTCGCCCGGGAGGGCGCACGATGAAGACATCCTCAACCATCCTCGTGGGAATCGTCACGGCCGCGCTCGGCGCCTACGGCTATGCGATGCTGGCGCCGGCCCGCGTTGCGCCATCCGAACATGCCGCAGACAACAAGCCGGAGAAGCCGAACGACCATGTCGAGCAGGACGAGCACGGCGCCGATCGCATCCGCATCTCCGACGTCAAGCTTGCCGCCGCGGGCGTGACGCTCGCGGAGGCCGCCAGCGCCACGCTGACCGACACGCTCGCCTTCAACGGCATTTTGCGCGCCAACCAGGAAGCCGTGGTGCAGGTGACGCCGCGCTTTCCCGGCGTCGTCAAATCGATCCTGAAGCGGATCGGCGACAAGGTCGGCAAGGACGATTTGCTGGCTTCCATCGAGAGCAACCAGAGCCTCACGATCTACGAGCTCAAGGCGCCGATCGGCGGCACCATCATCGAGCGGCAGATCTCGCTCGGCGAATATGCCTCCGAGCAGAAGCCGGCCTTCGTCGTCGCCGATCTCTCCAGCATCTGGGTCGACCTCTCGATCTATCGCCAGGACCTCAGGCAGGTTCGCCTCGGCGACGAGGTGCTGATCGATCCCGACGACGGCCGCGGCGAAATCCAGGGCACGATCTCCTATATGGCCCCGATCGGCGCGAGCGAGACCCAGACCGCGCTCGCCCGCGTCGTGCTGCCCAACCCGGATGGCCGGCTGCGTCCCGGCCTGTTCGTCACGGCGCGGCTGATCCTGGCCGCCCGCGCCGTTGCCGTTGCCGTCCGCAAGAGCGCGATCCAAACGCTGGAGAACAGGACCATCGTGTTCGTCCGCGAGGACGGCGACAAGATCGAGGCGCGTCCGGTCGAACTAGGCGACTCCGACCCGAAATTCGTGGAGGTCCGTGCAGGGTTATCGGCCGGCGAGCGCTACGTCGCCGAGAACAGTTTTGTGGTCAAGGCCGAGATGGGCAAGGGAGACGCCGATCATGATTGATCGCGTCCTCGCCGCGTCCATTCGTCAACGATGGCTCGTTGTCCTCTTCGCGCTCGCAGCCGGCGCCTTCGGCGCCTGGAATTTCACGCGCCTGCCGATCGACGCCGTACCCGACGTCACCAACGTCCAGGTCCAGATCAACACCCGCGCACCCGGCCTGTCGCCGCTCGAAGCCGAGCAGCGCATCACCTTCCCAATCGAGACTGCGATGGGAGGCTTGCCGAAGCTCGACTACACGCGCTCGATCTCGCGCTATGGCCTGAGCCAGGTCACCGTCGTGTTCCAGGACGGCACCGACATCTATTTCGCGCGCCAGCTCGTCAATGAACGCATCCAGCAAGCCCGCGACCAGTTGCCTTCCGGCACCGAGGTCGCGATGGGGCCGATCTCGACCGGCCTCGGCGAAATCTACGTCTATTCCGTCGAAACGCGGCCCGGCGCGAAATCGGCGACCGGCGCCGATTTCACCCCGACCGAACTGCGGACCATCCAGGACTGGATCATCAAGCCGCAGCTCCGCACCATCCCCGGCGTGATCGAGGTCAATTCGATCGGCGGCTATGAGCGGCAATTCCACGTGCTGCCGATCCCCGGCCGACTGATGGCCTATCGCCTCGGCTTCCGCGACATCATGACGGCGCTTGCGGCCAACAACGCCAATGTCGGCGCCGGCTATATCGAGCGCAATGGCGAGCAATATCTTGTCCGCGCCCCCGGCCAGGTCGCCAATATTCAGGAAATCAAGGACATCGTGATCGGCTCGCGCGGCGGCGTCCCGGTGCGCGTCCGCGATGTCGCAGAGGTGCAGGAAGGCCAGGACCTGCGCACGGGCGCTGCGTCGGCGAACGGCAAGGAGACCGTGCTCGGCACCGCCATGCTGCTGATCGGCGAGAATAGCCGCAGCGTGGCCCAGCGCGTGGCCGCAAGGCTCAAGGAGATCACGAAATCGCTCCCCGAGGGCGTGATTGCGCGCTCGGTCTACGACCGCACGCATCTGGTCGAAGCCACCATCCAGACTGTCGAGAAGAATCTGGTCGAGGGCGCAGCGCTGGTGATCGCGGTGCTGTTCCTGATCCTCGGCAACATCCGCGCCGCGCTGATCACCGCCTGTGTCATTCCCCTCTCCATGCTGTTCACGATCAGCGGCATGGTAGAAAGCAAGGTCAGCGCCAATCTGATGAGCCTGGGGGCGATCGATTTCGGCATCATCGTCGACGGCGCCGTCATCATCGTCGAGAACTGCCTGCGGCTGCTCGCCGCCGAGCAGCACCGCCGCGGGCGCCTGCTCTCGCTGGAAGAGCGGATGCAGACCATTCGCGAGGGCGCCAGCGAGGTCATCAAGCCGAGCCTGTTCGGCACGCTGATCATCGCCGTGGTTTATCTGCCGGTCCTGACGCTGACGGGGACCGAGGGCAAGATGTTCACGCCGATGGCGCTCACTGTGCTGATGGCACTCGGCAGCGCAGCGCTGCTATCGATCACATTCGTTCCAGCCGCCATCGCGATCCTCGTCACCGGCAGGGTCTCGGAGACCGAGAACATCTTCATGCGCGCGGCCAAGCGGCTCTACGTTCCCTTGCTCGACCGTGCCATCAGCAACCGCGGCAGTGTCGCACTTGGCGCCGTCCTGATCGTCGCCGCAAGCCTGTTCGCCGCGACGCGCATGGGCGGCGAGTTCATCCCGAGCTTCGACGAAGGCGATATCACCATCGAAGCCATCCGGATTCCCGGCACCAGCCTGACCCAGAGCGTCGACATGCAGCTGCGCCTCGAGAAGGCGATCAAGCAAGTTCCTGAAGTCTCGACCATCTTCTCCAAAGTCGGCACCGCCGAAATCGCCAACGACCCGATGCCGCCGAACGTGGCCGACACCTATGTCACGCTGAAGCCGCGCGAGGAATGGCCCGATCCTGCGAAGCCGAAGGATGAAGTGGTCGCCGAAGTCGAGCGTGCCGCCAACACCCTGCCCGGCACGGCCTATGGCATGACCCAGCCGATCCAGATGCGGTTCAACGAGCTCATCGCAGGCATCCGGAGCGATGTCGGCGTCAAGATTTTCGGCGATGACCTCGACGTGCTCGCGGGCATCGCCCAGCAGGTCCACGGCGTGGTTCGCGGCATCGAAGGCGCCGCTGACGTCAAGACGGAGCAGATTGCCGGCCTGCCGATCCTCACGGTGAAGCTCGACCGCCAGGCGCTGTCGCGTTACGGCCTAAGCGTCGGCGAGGTTCAAAACCTCGTCGAGATCGCAATCGGGGGAAAACCGGTTGGAAAACTGTTCGAGGGCGATCGCCGCTTCGACATCGTGGTGCGCCTGCCGGAAAGCCTGCGCGCCAACCCCGATGCGATCAAGTCGCTGCCGATCCCGCTGCCGCCGGGCGAGGACACGGCGGCCGTCACCAAGACCGCATGGGCGGGGACCGCGAGTACAGGGCTGCGCTACGTCCCATTGTCCTCCGTCGCGGCGATCGAGATCGCGCCCGGCCCCAACCAGATCAGCCGCGAGAACGGCAAGCGCCGCGTGGTGGTGATGGCCAACGTCCGCGGACGCGATCTGCGCTCCTTCGTCGCCAAGGCCCAGGAAACTGTCGCAGAGAAGGTCAAGCTGCCACCGGGCTACTGGATCGGCTGGGGCGGGCAGTTCGAGCAACTGGTCTCCGCGACCAAGCGGCTCACAATCGTCGTGCCGGTGGCACTGCTGCTGGTGTTCCTGCTGCTGTTCATGAGCATGGGATCGGTGGCGGATGCGCTGCTGGTGTTCTCCGGCGTGCCGCTGGCACTGACCGGCGGTGTCGCGGCGCTGTTGCTGCGGAGCATCCCGTTGTCGATCAGCGCCGGCGTCGGCTTCATCGCGCTGTCAGGGGTGGCTGTGCTCAACGGGCTCGTCATCATCGCCTTCATCGAGCGGCTGCGCAGCGAGGGACGCCCGATTGCGGAGGCCGTGCGCGAGGGTTCGCTGACGCGCCTGCGCCCGGTCCTGATGACCGCGCTGGTCGCCTCCCTCGGCTTCGTGCCGATGGCGCTCGCCACCGGCGCCGGCGCCGAGGTGCAGCGGCCGCTGGCCACCGTCGTGATTGGCGGCATCATCTCCTCGACCGTGCTGACGCTGCTGGTGCTGCCGGCGCTCTATATGCTGTTCCGGCGTGACGGCGCGAGCGAAACGCCTACAATGGCGCCTGATTTGGCGACCTCCGGGGAGCGATAGATTTGGGCGGGCACGACCATCACGGTCACCACCACGATGATCACGGCGGCCACGCACACAGTCATGTACATGGTCTTGGTCATGCGCATGTCCATGCGCCTGCCAATTTCGGCAGGGCGTTTGCGATCGGAATTTCGCTCAACACCGCGCTGGTCGTGGCCGAGGCGGTCTACGGCTATATCGGCAACTCCACCGCGCTGCTGGCCGATGCCGGCCATAACCTCAGCGACGTGCTCGGCCTGATCGTGGCCTGGGGCGCATCGATCGCGGCCCGGCGCGCGCCGAGCGGCCGCTTCACCTATGGGCTTCGGGCTTCCACCATCCTGGCGGCGCTCGCCAACGCGGTGTTCCTGCTGGTCGCAACGGGTGCGATCGGCTGGGAGGCGATTTTGCGCCTGCGCGAACCGGTGCCTGTCGCCGGCATCACCGTGATGGTGGTCGCCGGCATCGGCATCCTCGTCAACGGATTCACCGCGATGCTGTTCGCGCGCGGACGCAAGGACGACATCAACATCGAAGGCGCCTACCTGCACATGGCGGCGGACGCCGCAGTCTCGCTCGGCGTCGTGGTCTCGGCGGCGCTGATCATCTGGACCGGATGGCTCTGGCTCGACCCCGTCACCAGCCTCGTGATCTGCGCCACCATCCTCTGGAGCACGACCAGCCTGCTGCGCGGCTCCATCGCCATGTCGATGGCGGCAGCGCCGAAGGGCACCGACCTCGACGCGATCAAAGCGTTTCTGCTGGCACGGCCCGGAGTCGCGGCGATCCACGATCTCCACGTCTGGCCGATCTCGACTACCGAGACCGCGCTGACCTGCCATCTCGTCATGCCCGCCGGCACCACCGGCGACGCGTTCTTGATGGAGACCGCGCAGCTGCTGAAGGCATCGTTCCGGATCGGCCACACCACGCTGCAGGTCGAGACGCATCCCGACAGCGGCTGCGCGCTGGCGCCGGATGATGTGGTGTGAGTCATACGCTTTAGCCTCTACATCGTCATTGCAAGCGCAGCGGTCGCGGTAGGGACGCTCATTGCTGAGCGCCCCCCGCACAGATCCGTACGTGCGGCTTTCCCGCATACGGCTCCCACCTCGGGTGAGTGACGGCGAAGCGTGCTCGCGGCCAAGGATGACGGATGTTGGGCCTGGGGAGGCAGTCACAGGCGAGGCGACTGATCGTCTCCCACCTCATGCCATCGGTCTGGCTGCGGCGCCGGAGCGTGCGTCTCCAGAGTTCGATGACGAAGAAGCGGAAGGCGCTGAGCGCCCGACTGTTGG